>JASLGD010000084.1 GCA_030150305.1 Caldimonas sp.
CGCAGCGACGCACGTGAGCCCACGCTGAAGATCGCGACGTTCAACGTGAACGGCGTCAACGGGCGCCTGCCGCGGCTGCTCGAGTGGCTCGACGACGCGAAGCCCGACGTCGCGTGCCTGCAGGAGATCAAGACCGGCGACGCGACGTTCCCGGCGCTGGCGATCGAAGCCGCGGGCTACCGCGCGATCTGGCACGGCCAGCGCGCGCACCACGGCGTCGCCGTGCTGTCGCGCGTCGGCGCGCCGCGCGAGGTGCGGCGCGGCCTTCCCGGCGACGACGCCGACGGCCAGGCGCGCTATCTCGAGGCCGACGTCGCGGGGCTGCGCGTCGCCTCGGTCTACCTTCCGAACGGCAACCCGCAGCCCGGCCCCAAGTTCGACTACAAGCTCGCCTGGTTCGAGCGCCTGATCAGACACGCGCAGACGCTGATCGAGCGCGGCATCGAAGCAGTCTTGGCGGGCGACTTCAACGTCGTGCCGACCAACGCCGACATCTACAACTGGTGGCTCTGGCGCTTCGACGCGGTGCTGCAGCCCGAGACGCGCGCCGCGTGGGAGCGCCTGCTCGCGCAGGGCTGGGTCGACGCGACGCGGCGTCTGCATCCGCGCGAGCGGATCTACACCTTCTGGGTCAACGCCGATGCGTTCGCTCGCAATGCCGGCTTTCGCATGGACTTCCTCCTCCTCACGCCGGCGCTCGCGAAGCGCCTCGTCGCGACCGGAGTCGATCGCGAGCAGCGTGGGCGCGAGAAGCCGAGCGACCACGCGCCGGTGTGGATCGAGCTCGATCGCGCGCCGACGGCCGCTGCGCGAGGGCCAGCGACAATCGCGCGATGAGCCTGCAATCCGTCCGCGCCTTCCTCGCCGAGCACGCCCCCGACGTCGAGATCGTGCAGACGACGACGAGCACCGCGACGGTCGCGCTCGCCGCCGCCGCGCACGGCGTCGCTCCGGCGCAGATCGCGAAGACGCTGTCGCTGCGCCTGCACGGCGAGCCGATCCTGATCGTCATGGGCGGCGAGGCGCGGCTCGACAACCGCAAGTTCAAGGACCGCTTCAACGCCAAGGCGAAGATGCTCGACGCGGTCGAGGTCGAGGCCGCGACCGGACACCCCGTCGGCGGCGTCTGCCCGTTCGGGCTGCCGCGGCCGCTCAAGATCTACGCCGACGTGTCGCTGCGCGCGTTCGACGTCGTCGTGCCGGCCGCCGGCGACACCCACGCGGCGCTGCGCATCGCGCCGGAGCGGCTCGCCGCGCTCGCGGGCGCCGAGTGGGTCGACGTCGCGCAGCGCTGAAGCGCGCGCCGCGGCTTCAGGCGATCGCGGCGAGGCGAAGCTCTTCGCCGGCGCGCAGCACGCGCACCGCCTGCGCGAGGCGCTTCGCTTCGTCGACGAAGCGGCGCTCGGGCGCGTCGGTCTCGACGTAGGTCGCCGACGGCGCGCGCCCGAAGTGGATCGGAACCACGGTCGTTGCGCCGAGCAGCCGCGCCGCCTGCAGCGCGAGCTCGGGCGTCATCGCGTACGGCACCGTCGTCGACGGCACGAGGTCGGTCTGCGCGAAACCGTTGATCGGCAGGAAGGCGATGTCGAACGGGCCGTAGGCGCGGCCGATGCGACGCCAGTGGCCGTGCCAGATCGTGTCGCCGCAGTGGATGAAGCGCCGGCCCGCCGCGCGCACGACCCACGAGACCTGCGCGTCGCCGAAGCCGTCGGCGGCGGGCACCGGGACGACGAGGAAGTCGTGGCCATCGAAGCCGCCCGCCGAGAACGGCTCCCACATCGCCAGCGGCGTCACTGCAATGCCCTTGGCGGCGACGGCGGCGGCCATCGACGCCTCGGCGAAGACGTTGCCGTCTTCGCTCAACGCCTGCTTCAGCGCGACCGGGTCGAAGTGATCGGGATGGAGATGCGTGACGAGCGCGAAGCGCGAGCTCGCCGGCGATTCGATCGGCGCGGTCGCGACCTTGCGCGCGGGTCGGTCGCGAAAGACGAGCTGCGGATCGATGAAGACGGCGTTGCCGCCAAAGCGCAGCTCGACGCCGGCCCAGCCGAGATAGCGGACGACGAGCTCGTCGGCAGGCGCGGCGGCGCGGGCGGCGAGCGGCCGCAGCGCGAGCGCAGCGAGCGGTGCGGCGATGAAACGGCGCCGGTCGGGCCCGGCGGCTGTGATCGCGGTCGAGAAGAGCATCGACGTCCCTTGGCTGGCGCGAAGGCGCCGCAATGCCAGCGTACCGCGTCGCCACCGCGCCGGCCGCACAATCGCGGGTCGAGCGGCGTCGCCGCGCTCCCTTGTCCTTGCCGCATGGATGTCCTCGCCCGCAACAACGTCCGCATCTCCGGTTCCGGCGAGACGACGCTCGTCTTCCTGCACGGCTTCGGCTGCGACCAGAACATGTGGCGGCTGCTTGCGCCGGCGTACGCGCGCGGCCGCACGGCCGTCACGCTCGACCTCGTCGGCAGCGGCGGCTCCGACCTGTCCGCGTACGACTTCGACAAGTACTCGACGCTGCAGGGCTACGCCGACGACCTCGTCGAGATCGTCGACGCGGTCGGCCGCGGTCCGGTCGTCTGCGTCGGCCATTCGGTGAGCGCGATGATCTGCATGCTTGCCGGCATTGCCGCGCCCGAGCGCTTTCGTGCGCACGTCATGATCGGCCCGTCGCCGTGCTACGTGAACGACGGCGACTACGTCGGCGGCTTCAGCCGCTCCGACGTCGAAGGCCTGCTCGAGACGATGGAGAGCAACTACCTCGGCTGGTCGAGCAACATGGCTCCCGCGATCATGGGCAGCCCCGAGCAGCCGCAGCTCGCGGTCGAGCTGACCAACAGCTTCTGCCGCACCGACCCGGACATCGCGCGCCATTTCGCGCGCGTCACGTTCCTCTCGGACCACCGCGCCGAGGTGCCGAAGCTCGCGGCGCCGACCCTCGTCGTGCAGTGTGACGACGACCTCATCGCGCCGAAGTCGGTCGGCGAGTTTCTCGCCCGCACGCTGCCCGACGCCACGCTGCAGGTGATCGAGAACGTCGGCCATTGTCCGCATCTCAGCTCGCCGGGCGCCTGCGCCGCCGCGATGGACACGTTTCTCGCCAGGATCGGAGCCTGAACGCGTGGCTGCCGGCGCCCGCGTTCCGGAGCGCGGCGAGCTTTACGACCGCGCGGCGTGCGGTCTCCTCGTCACCGACGCCGACGGCACGATCCTCGTTGTCAACGACACCTTCTGCCGCTGGACCGGCTTCGCGCGCGACGAGCTCGTGGCCCGCCGCAAGCTGCAGGAGCTGCTGACGGTCGGCGCCAGGATCTTCCACCAGACGCACTGGTCGCCGCTGCTGCAGATCCAGGGCTCGGTCGCCGAGGTCAAGCTCGACTTCGTCGACGCCGGCGGCGTCGTCAAGCCGATGATCCTGAACGCGATCTCGCGAGCCGGCGAAGACGGCGTGCGCCACGAGATCGCGGCGTTCGGCGCCGAGGACCGCCACCGCTACGAGCGCGAGCTGCTGCGCGCGCGGCGGCGCGCCGAGGAGCTGCACGCGCAAAGCCTCGCGACGCAGCGCGCGCTCGTCGCGGCACAGGACGAGCTCGACGTCCAGCGCCGCGGCGCCGAGGACCGCGCCGTGTTTGCCGAGCAGATGATCGGGATCGTCAGCCACGACCTGCGCAATCCGCTGTCGACGATCCAGCTCAGCGCGACCGTGCTCAAGGCGCACGAGCTGACGCCAAGGCAGCGCAACCGCGTCGAAGCGATCCTGCGCGCGACGGCGCTCGGCACGCGGATGATCTCCGACCTGCTCGACTTCACGCAGGCACGCCTCGGTCGCGGCCTGCGCATCGATCGCGCCGAGGTTGATCCGCACGCGGTCGTCGGCCAGGCGCTCGGGGACCTGCGCATGGCCTACCCCGGCCGCGCGATCGTGCTGCGGGCGGCGGGCGACGGAACCGCGTTCCTCGACGCCCATCGGCTCGCGCAGCTGCTCGGCAACCTGGTCTCGAACGCGCTGACGCACGGCGATCGCGAAGGAGTGGTCACGGTCGTGTCGTCGCTCGACGGTCGTTCGCTGACGCTGTCGGTCCACAACGTCGGCACGCCGATCCCCGCCGAGCAGATGCCGATGCTGTTCGAGCCGATGACGCGCGGCAGCGCGAAGGGCGAGGGCATCGGGCTCGGTCTCTTCATCGTCCGCGAGATCGCGCGCAGACACGGCGGCGACGTGTCGGCGCGCTCGTCGGCCGCGGAAGGCACGACGCTCGAGGTCGTGCTGCCGCTGCGCGCCGCCGACTGACGCGCTCGCAGGCCGCGGCCGCGCCGTTGCGAAGACAATCGCGCCGATGCAGACGATCGACGATCCGGCGCACGACCGCGAAGTCGGCGCGCGCGACGCCACGCAGGACACGACGCGGATCGACGACGTCCGCATCGCCGCCGTGCGGCCGCTGATCTCGCCGGCGCTGCTGCAGGAGGAGCTCCCGGTGCCGCCGGCGGTGCAGGCGCTCGTCGAGCGCGCTCGCGCCGAGATCGCAGCGATCCTGCGCGGGCGCGACGACCGCATCGTCGTCGTCGTCGGCCCGTGCTCGATCCACGACCACGGCGAGGCGATCGAGTACGCGCAGCGGCTCGCCCGCCTCGCCGCCGAGCTCGGACGCGAGCTCGCGACCGTGATGCGGATCTACTTCGAGAAGCCGCGGACCACGGTCGGCTGGAAGGGCTACATCAACGACCCGCTGCTCGACGGCTCGTTTCGCATCAACGAGGGCCTGCGGCGCGCGCGCCGGCTGCTGCTCGACGTCGCCGGCCTCGGCGTCCCGCCCGGCACCGAGTTCCTCGACCTGCTCTCGCCGCAGTACATCGCCGACCTCGTCGCGTGGGCGGCAATCGGTGCGCGCACGACCGAGAGCCAGACGCACCGCCAGCTCGCGTCGGGTCTGTCGTGCCCGGTCGGGTTCAAGAACGGCACCGACGGCAGCGTCCAGGTCGCGACCGACGCGATCGTCGCCGCGCGCGCGAGCCACGCGTTCATGGGCATGACGAAGATGGCGCAGGCGGCGATCTTCGAGACCCGCGGCAACGACGACACCCACGTCATCCTGCGCGGCGGCAAGGCGCCCAACCACGACGCGCGCGGCGTCGATGACGCGTGCGCGTCGCTCGCCCGCGCCGGCCTGGCAGAGCGCGTGATGATCGACTGCTCGCACGCCAACGCCGGCAAGCAGCATCTGCGTCAGGTCGAGATCGCCGCCGGGATCGCCGAGCGCGTCGCCGCGGGCGAGCGCCGGATCGTCGGCGTCATGCTCGAGAGCCACCTCGAGGAAGGGCGCCAGGACCTGCGGCCCGGCGTGCCGCTGCGCCGCGGCGTCTCGATCACCGATCCGTGCCTCGGCTGGTCGCAGACCGAGCCGGTGCTGCGCTCGCTCGCCGCTGCGGTGCGCGCGCGGCGCGCGCTGCCGCCCGATCCTCTCGCACCGCCGAGCCCGACGCTGTAGAGTCGGCGCGAATCGCATTCAGGTCGCACCGGGCACCGGGCTTGCCGGCACGAGGCGACGCGAGGAGTGGCGACATGGACGAGACGCGGGTCGGCAATCGCGGCTGGAGCCATTGGTACTGGCTGTTCGCCCTCGAGTTCGTGCTCGCGCTCTGGCCGCCGTTCTACAACCGCATCGAGCCGACCTGGATCGGCCTGCCGTTCTTCTACTGGTACCAGCTGCTCGCGGTCGTGATCTGCGCGGCGCTGACGGCGATCGTGTACTTCGCAGTCGACCACTGAAGGCGAGGGCCGCGCCATGTCGACGGACCACGTCAACGTTTCCGCGCTCGTCGTCTTCGTCCTCCTGTTCGCGTTCATCACCTGGCTCGGCTTCGCCGCCGCGCGCTGGCGGCGCGGCGACCTCGACCAGCTGCACGAATGGGGCCTCGGCGGCCGCCGCTTCGGCACGCTGATCACCTGGTTCCTGGTCGGCGGCGACCTCTACACCGCGTACACGTTCATCGCGGTGCCGGCGCTCGCGTTCGGCGCCGGCGCGCTGGCGTTCTTCGCGGTGCCGTACACGATCGTCATCTATCCGATCCTGTTTCTCGTCTTCCCTCGGCTGTGGAACGTCTGCCATCGCCACGGCTACATCACCGCCGCCGACTTCGTGAAGGGCCGGTTCGGCAACCGCTGGCTCGCGCTCGCGGTGACGCTGACCGGAATCGTCGCGACGATGCCGTACATCGCGCTGCAGCTCGTCGGCATCCAGGTCGTGCTCGGCGCGCTCGGCATCGGCGGCTCGGGCGGGCTCGCCGCCGACATCCCGCTGATCATCGCGTTCGTCGTCCTCGCCGCGTTCACCTACTCGAGCGGGCTGCGCGCGCCGGCGTCGATCGCGATCGTCAAGGACATCCTCATCTACGTCACGGCGTTCGCCGCGGTCATCGTCGTCCCGATCGAGCTCGGCGGCTTCGCGAAGATCTTCGCCGCCGTGCCGCCGGCCAAGGTGCTGCTCGCGACGCCGCCCGCGCACAGCACCGGCGCGTACGGCGCGTACGCGACGCTCGCGCTCGGCTCGGCGCTCGCGCTCTTCCTCTACCCGCATTCGCTCACCGGCATCCTGAGCGCGAGCAGCAGCCACGCCGTGCGCCGCAACGCAGCGCTCCTGCCCGGCTACTCGCTGATGCTCGGGCTGCTCGCGCTGCTCGGCTTCTTCGCGCTCGCCGGCGGCCTCGACAAGCTGCCCGAGTTCGCCCAGGGCTTCAAGACGTACGGCAACAACTTCGCGGTGCCGGCGCTCTTCCTCCACCACTTCCCGGCGTGGTTCGCCGGGCTCGCCTTCGCCGCGATCGGCATCGGCGCGCTCGTCCCTTCCGCGATCATGTCGATCGCGGCCGCGAACCTGTACACGCGCAACATCCACCGCGAGTTCATCAACAAGAACCCGACCCCGCGCCAGGAGTCGCAGATCGCCAAATGGGTGTCGCTGATCGTCAAGTTCGGCGCGCTCGTCTTCATCATCTTCGTGCCGACGCAGTACGCGATCCAGCTGCAGCTGCTCGGCGGCATCTGGATCATCCAGACGCTGCCGGCGGTGATGCTCGGCGCGTACACGCGCTGGTTCGACGGCTGGGCGCTCGTCGCCGGCTGGGCGGTCGGGATGGTCGCCGGCACCTGGATGGCGATCGCGTCGCACCTGACGTCGACCTATCCGCTCGCGATCGGCGACTGGAGCTTCCCTGGCTACAGCGCGCTCTACACGGTCGTGCTGAACCTCGTCGTCGCGATCGTCCTGACGCCGCTCCTGCGCGGGCGCGCTGCGCGCGGCGAGGCCCACGACGAGACGGTCGAGGCCGACTACCACCCGGCGCCGCGCGGCGTCTAGGTCATCGGCTGCGCGCCCGACGACGACCGCGTCGCCGGCTCACCGCTTGGCGGCGATGCCGTGCGCGTTGTCGAGCGCCTTGCGCAGGATGCGCGCCCACCCGGCGGCGATCGTGCGCGCCTCGCCCTGGTTGTTGACGCTGTCGCCGAGCGAAACGCGGCCGGCGCTGCGCGCCTCGCGACGATCGACGACGCGCGCTACCACCTCGTTCGTCTTGCTGTCGATCAGCTCGGCGAAGAGCGTCATCTCGCCCGCCGACACGACGTACGTTCGTGATCGCCCCGAGCTCTTTCCCGTGTCCGGCGCCGAGACGTAGAGATTGACGATGTGGATCTTGACGCGCAGGACGTCGTCGCCCGTCTCGTCGGTGACCGCGTAGCCGCTGCTGCCCTGGATCTCGCGCGTGAACTCCTCCTGCACGAGCCGGGCGACGCCGTCGAGGATCTTCTGCCGCTCGGTCGAGCTGACCTTGATGTTCGAGCCCGTTCGCGTCGGGTCCCACGACTTGTGGAACGCGACCTCGACCGGGTCGATCTTGACGCGCTTGTAGCCGGCGAGCGACGCCCCCGGCTTGACGTAGGCGAGCTCGATGCCCTTGACGCTCGTCTTCTGCAGGCCGTCCTGGCCCATCGCGTCCTCGAGCGCCTTCGTCGACGACGAGGCCGCCGACGCCGGTTGCAGCAAGAGCAGCGGCAGTGCGAGCGAGCACAGCAGCGAAGCGACGGACGAGATGCGCATGGGACGGCTCCGGTCGACGAGGACGCGCAGATTGTCGGCAGCGCGCCGATCGCGCCGCCATTGGACCTAGGTGCAGCATGTCGAGCGGCGTAGCATCGCGCGACCGAGCGGGGCCGCCGGTCCACGGCGTCGTCGCCGTCGCCGGCGAGGCTTCACGCTTTGGCTCGAACGATTCGCCCGACCGCATCGTTTCGCCGTCGTCGAACGTCATGCAGGAAGGCGCCGCGCGTGCGGTGCGGGAGAGCAGCGATGAAGCACATGGTCCGCTACACCGTCCGGCCGGAATGCGTCGCCGAGAACGAGCGGCTCGCCGCCGCGGTCTACGAGGCATTGCACGCGGCGCGGCCGAAGGGCCTGCGCTACGCGACGTTTCGCCTCGCCGACGGCGTCAGCTTCGTCCATCTCGTCGCGCACGAGTCCGGCGAGGTCGGCAACGCGCTGACGTCGCTGCCGGCGTTCCAGGCGTTCGCCGCCGGCGTCCGCGAGCGCTGTGTCGTGCCGCCCGAGCGCAGCGAGCTGACCGAGATCGGATCGTATGGCTGGCTCGACCGCTGAGAGCGCGACCGGCGAGGCCGAGCTGCTCGGCGTCCTCGAGGACGGCCGCCGCCGCTTCCTCGCGCTCGTCGCCGAGATCCGGCCCGAGCTGCTGCGCTACTGCGCTCGCATGACCGGCTCGATCGCCGACGGCGAGGACGTCGTCCAGGACACGCTCGCCCGGGCGTGCTACGAGCTCTCGCAGATGACCGAGCTGCCGCCGCTGCGGCCGTGGCTGTTCACGATCGCGCACCACCGCGCGATCGACCGCTGGCGGCGCGAGTCGCACCGCGCCGCCGAGTCGCTCGACGCCGCCGCCGACGTCGCCGCCGATGCCGCGCTCGAGCCCGAGCACGCCGCGGCGCGCCGGCAGGCGGTGCAGGCCGCGCTCTCGACCTTCCTCGCCCTCGCGCCGGCGCAGCGCGCGTGCGT
>JASLGD010000108.1 GCA_030150305.1 Caldimonas sp.
TGCGCCGGAGTGCCGTAGCGCTCGAGCCAGCGGACCGCGAGCAACGGGCGAAGGACGTAGAAGTACTTCTTCAGCGGCACCCGATCGGCGCGCAGATAGCCGCGGTAGTTCGTCTTCGCCATGCTGCGGTAGTGGTGGACGCCGCGCACGCCGGAGTACGCGAGCGGCAGGAGGCTGCGCACGCGCGCCGCGAAGCCGCCGCGCTCGAGGTACACGATCGGCGACTGGATCCACTCGACGAACGCCGGGTTCGAGCGCGCGAAGAGGCGCAGCGCCTTGCGGACGTCCCAGCCGTTGAGGTCGATGTCGTCGACGATCGGATACTCGATGACGTCGCGCTTGTCCTCGACGTCCACCGCAAGGTACCACTGCGCTGGGTGGGCGTAGACGAAGCGGGCGTCGTAGTCGCTGTTCGGCGACTCGAAGCCCCAGGCGCGGCTGCCGGACTCGACGGCGAGCAGCACGCGCACGCCGTGCTCGCGCTCGGCGCGCTCGATGCGCCGCAGGATCTCGGAGCGAACGGCGTCGGGGATCATGCGGCTCTCCGGTGGTGCAGCGCGATCTTGCGTGTCCCTACAATCCCGCAGCCATTCGCATCGGCCCTGCAGTCGCCTCGAGCAAAGGATCCGCCATGCCCACGCGCCCGTCGCTGTCCGCCGTCGCCGCCGCGCTCGCGGTCGCGTCCGCGCTTTCTCTCGCGGCCGCTTCGGCGGACGCGGCCGACAAGGTCAAGGTCGGCCTCGTCAGCACGCTCTCGGGACCGTCGTCGGCGCTCGGCATCGACATCCGCGACGGCTTCCTGCTCGCCGTCAAGCTGAACGGCGGCAAGCTCGGCGGCCTGCCGGCCGAGGTGCTCGTCAGCGACGACCAGTTCAAGCCCGATGTCGCCAAGCAGCTGTTCGAGAAGGACATCAAGCGCGACAAGGTCGACTTCATGACCGGGGTCGTGTTCTCGAACATCATGCTCGCCGCGCTTCCCGAAGCGTACGACGGCAAGACGATCTACATCAGCGCCAACGCGGCGCCGTCGTCGATCGCGGGCAAGGACTGCAACCCGCTCTTCTTCGCGGTCTCGTGGCCGAACGATGCGTACCACGAGGCGGCCGGCGAGTTCGCCAACCAGAAGAACCTGAAGAGCGTCTACCTGGTCGCCCCGAACTACCAGGCCGGCAAGGACTCGCTCGCCGGCTTCAAGCGCACGTTCAAGGGCCAGGTCGTCGGCGAGAACTACACCAAGCTAGGCCAGCTCGACTACGCCGCCGAGCTCGCCGAGATCCGCGCTGCCAAGCCGCAGGCGGTGTACATCTTCCTGCCCGGCGGCATGGGCATCAACTTCATCAAGCAGTACGTCGGCGCCGGCCTCGGCAAGGACACGACGCTCCTTTTGCCCGGGTTCTCGGCCGACCAGGACGTCATCAACCCGGTCGGCGGCGCGATGGCGGGGCTCTTCAACACCGCGCACTGGTCGCCCGACTTCACCAACGCCGCCAACCAGAAGTTCGTCGCCGAGTTCGAGAAGGAGTACCACCGCGTGCCGACGCTCTATGCGTCGCAGGGCTATGACGCGGCGCAGCTGATCGCGGCGGCGGTGCGCGACACCAAGGGCAAGCTCGAGGACCAGGCCGCGGTGCTGAAGGCGCTGCGCGCGGCGAGGTTCGACTCGGTGCGCGGCCCGTTCAAGTTCAACACCAACCAGTACCCGATCCAGAACTACTACGTGCGCACCGTCGGCAGCGACGGCAAGGGCGGCCTGATCAACAAGTCGTTCAACGACCCGATCCTGAAGAACCACGGCGACGCGTACGTGCAGAGCTGCGCGATGAAGTGAGGCGACGCCTGCGCGCCGCCCTCGCCCGGCCCTCACCCCCGCCCTCCTCTGCACGCGAGAGCCGAAGGCTGTCGCCTTCGGGTAGCGGGAGAGGGAGCAAGGCGTGCTGATCGTCGAGCAGGCGCTGAACGGCCTGCAGTTCGGTCTCATGCTGTTCCTGCTTGCGGCGGGGCTGACGCTCGTCTTCGGCGTCATGGACATGATCAACCTCGCGCACGGCTCGCTCTACATGGTCGGCGCTTTTCTCGCGGCGTGGCTGGTCGGCCTCACGGGCTCGTTCACGCTCGGCGTCGCCGGCGCGGTCGTGCTGACGTTCGCGTTCGGGATGGCGCTCGAGGCGGGCCTGCTGCGCACGCTCTACGCGCGCGACCACCTGTCGCAGGTCCTGGCGACGTTCGCGCTGATCCTGATCCTGAACGACGGCGTCAAGATGGTCTTCGGCAACGACCTGCCGCTGTCGGCGCCGGCGGCGCTCGCCGGCCCGGTCGAGCTGCTGCCCGGGTTGCAGTACCCCGCGTACCGGCTGCTGATCCTCGGCGTCGGCCTCGCGCTCGCGGTGCTGCTGTGGCTGCTGGTGCAGAAGACGCGGCTCGGCGCGCTCGTTCGCGCCGGCGCGTCGAACCGCACGATGGCGACGGCGATGGGCACCGACATCCCGCGCCTGTTCACCGTCGTCTTCGGCATCGGCGCGGCGCTCTGCGCGGTCGCCGGCGCGCTGCTCGGGCCGCTGCTCGCGGTGCAGGTGGGGATGGGCGAGAACATCCTCATCCTCGCGTTCGTCGTCATCGTCATCGGCGGCATCGGCTCGATCCGCGGCGCGCTCGTCGGCGCGGTCCTCGTCGGCGCGGTCGACACGCTCGGGCGAACGCTGCTGCAGCACGCGCTGCGCGAGTTCCTGCCGCCGCAGTGGGCGAGCGCGGCCGGGCCGGCGTTCGCGTCGATCGCGGTGTACCTCTTCATGGCGATCGTGCTCGCGGTGCGGCCGCAGGGCCTCTTCCCGGCGCGGGGATGACGAGCGCGCGACGAGATCCTTCGCTGCGCTCAGGATGACGGCGGAGCGCGTGTCATGCTGAGCGAAGCGAAGCGTCTCGACCTTCGCGGCACTCTGGCGCTCGCGCTCGTCGCCGCCGCCGCGATCGCCGCTCCGTTCGTCCTCCGCGCCTTCGGCCTGGACTTCTACCTGACCTTCGCCAGCCGCATCGTCGTCTTCGCGATCGCGGCGACGAGCCTCAACCTCGTCCTCGGCTACGCCGGGCTCGTCTCGTTCGGCCACGCCGCGTTCTTCGGCCTCGGCGCGTACGTCACCGCGATCCTGATCACCGAGGGCGTGCAGAGCGGAACGGTGCACCTCGCGGCGACGGTCGCGATCACCGCCTTCGCCGCGCTCGTCATCGGTGCGATCTCGCTGCGCACGCGCGGCGTCTCCTTCATCATGATCACGCTCGCGTTCGCGCAGATGCTCTTCTATCTCGCCAACTCGGTGAAGGGCTACGGCGGCGACGAGGGGCTCAACGTCCGCGCGCGCTCGCTCTTCTCGTTCGGCGATCGCGTCCTCGACCTCAAGAATCCGCTCGCGCTCTACTACGTCGCGCTCGCGGTGCTCGCGCTCGCGCTCGTCGCGCTGGCGCGCTTCGCGCCGTCGCCGTTCGGCCGCGCCGTGCTCGCGATGCGCGACGACGACGTGCGCGCCGAGGCGCTCGGCTTTCCGACCTACCGCTACAAGCTGCTCGTCTTCGTCGTCGCCGGCGCGCTCGGCGGCGTCGCCGGCGCGCTCGGCGTCAACCTGCAGGGCTACGTCAGCCCGAACGCGCTGCACTGGACGCAGTCGGGAACGCTGATGGTGATGGTGATCCTCGGCGGCGTCGCGAGCGTCTGGGGAGGCGCGGTCGGCGCCCTCGTGCTCCTCGTGCTCGAGGAGGCGCTCTCGGCGTGGACCGATCACGCCGAGTTCTGGACCGGCTGGGTGCTGCTCGCGGTCGTGCTGTTCGCACGCCAGGGACTCGTCGGGCTGTGGACCTCGCGACCGTCGTTCCGTCGCCGTCGTCGTGAGCGCAGCGAAGGACCGCTGCCGCCGCGACCGGACTCTTCGCTTCGCTCGGAGTGACGGCGACACCGCTTCCTTCCACGCCCGCTCCGCTGCTCGCGGTGCGCGGCCTCGAGAAGCGCTTCGGCGGCGTCGTCGCGACCGACCGCGTCGACCTCGACGTCGCGCGCGGCGAGATCCACGCGCTGATCGGGCCGAACGGCGCCGGCAAGACGACGCTCGTCGCCCAGCTCGGCGGCCAGCTCGCGAGCGAGCGCGGCCGGATCGTCTTCGACGGCGCCGACGTCACGCACCTGCCGGCGCACGCACGCGCGCGCCGCGGGCTCGCGAGGTCGTTCCAGACGACGCGCCTGTTCCGCAGCGCCAGCGTGCTCGACAACGTCGTCCTCGCGGTGCTCGCGGTGTCGCCCGGCGCGATCGGCGGCTGGAGGTCGTTGCGCCGCAACGGCGGCGTCCTCGCGCGCGCCCGCCACGCGCTCGACGACGTCGAGCTCGGCGCCAAGGCGGAGGCGCCGATCGATCGCCTGTCGCACGGCGAGCGGCGCGCGCTCGAGCTGGCGATGACGCTCGCGAGCCGTCCCAAGCTGATGCTGCTCGACGAGCCGATGGCCGGCATGGGCGCCGAGGAGTCGGCGCGCGTCGAGCGCCTCGTCGCCGGGCTGCGCGCGTCGACGACGGTGCTCCTGATCGAGCACGACGTCGACGCGGTGTTCCGCCTCGCCGACCGCGTCTCGGTGCTCGTCTCCGGCCGCGTCATCGCGACCGGCGCGCCAGCGGCCGTGCGCAGCGACCCCGCGGTGATCGCCGCGTACCTCGGCGACGAGGCGCGATGATGCCGGCGCCCGCCGCGCTGCTCGAGGTCGATGGCGTCCACGCCGGCTACGGCGCGAGCGAGGTGCTGTTCGGCATCGACCTCGCGGTCGGGCGCGGCGAGATCGTCGGCGTCCTCGGCCGCAACGGCATGGGCAAGACGACGCTCGTCCGCACCGTGATGGGCCTCGTGCGCCCGAGCGCGGGAACGGTCGTGTTCGCCGGTCGCGCGATCGCCGGCCTCGCGCCGAACCGGGTCGCGCGCGCCGGCATCGCGCTCGTTCCCGAGGGCCGCCAGGTGTTCCCGAACCTGAGCGTCGACGAGCACCTGAGCGCGTTCCAGCGTCGCGGCGTCGACGGCGCCGACGCGTGGACGCCGGCGCGCGTCTTCGCGACCTTTCCCGCCCTCGCCGAGCGGCGCCGCCACCTCGGCAACGAGCTCTCGGGCGGCGAGCAGCAGATGCTCGCGATCGGCCGTGCGCTCGTCACCAATCCGCTCTTGCTCATCCTCGACGAGGCGACCGAAGGGCTCGCGCCGCTCGTTCGCGAGGAGATCTGGCGAGCGCTGGCGACGCTGCGCAGCGGCGGGCTGGCGATGGTGGTGATCGACAAGTACGTCGAGCGGTTGGTCGCGATCGGCGACCACCACGTGATCGTCGAGAAGGGGCGCGTCGCCTGGCGCGGCAGCTCGCGCGAGCTCGGCGCCGACCGCGCGCTCTGGCATCGCCATCTCGGCGCGTGACGCGCGCGGTCCTTGCGCAAACGCCACCGGCGATGCTGGACTATCCTCGCGCGGCTTGCATGCCAGAGGAGCAGAGCCCATGGATCGACGGAACGCGGCGCGTTGGCTGCTCACGCTGGCGTCGCTCGCCGGTTGGCTCGTCGGCGGCGCAGCGTCGGCGGCCGAGCTGCACGTCATGATCTCCGCCGGCTTCTTCCCGGTGTACGCAGAGCTGGTTCCCGCGTTCGAGAAGAGCTCCGGCCACCACGTCGTGACGACGCGCGGCCCCTCGCTCGGCGATTCGCCCGAAGCGATCCCGACCCGCCTGAAGCGCGGCGAGCCGGCCGACGTCGTGATCGGCGTCGGCGCGTCGCTCGACGACCTCGCGCAGCAAGGGCTGGTCCGCGGCGACAGCAAGGTGAACCTGGCGCGCTCGGAGATCGGCATGGTCGTGCGCGCCGGCGCGCCGAAGCCCGACATCGGCAGCGTCGACGCGCTCCGCAAGACGCTCCTCGACGCCAAGTCGATCGCCTACTCGGACAGCGCCAGCGGCGTCTATCTCTCGACGGTGCTGTTCGCGAAGCTCGGCGTCGCCGACCAGGTGGCAGGCAAGAGCCGCAAGGTGCGCGGACCACCGTCCGGGGAGCAGGTCGCCGAGGTGGTCGCGCGCGGCGAAGCCGAGATCGGCTTCCAGCAGGTCGCCGAGTTGCTCCACGTTCCCGGCGTGACGTTCGTCGGCACGATTCCCGGCGAGCTGCAGCAGGAGACGTTCTATTCGGCGGCGCTCGCGACCGCGGTCGCGCAGCGCGAAGCGGCGCAGGCGCTGATCGCCTTCCTGTCGTCGGCCGGAGCAGCGCCCGCGATCGTCAAGGCCGGCCTCGCGCCGGCGACGCGCTGATCGTCGTGGAGCAAGCGATGAACGAGCGCCGCGTTCGCCGGCTGCTCGCCGCGTCGCTGCTCGCGGCGACGCTCCTCGCTGCGTGCGGCACGCAGGTCGTCAATCCCGTGACCGGCCAGACCGAGCGCACGGCGATGGACGAAGCGTCGGAGATGACCGAGGGCGCGAAGGCGCACCAGGACGTCCTCAAGGAATACGGCGCCGTCGACGACGCGAAGCTGCAGGCGTACGTCGGCGGGCTCGGCCAGCGGCTCGCGGCGCAGTCGCACCGGCCGAACCTGCCCTGGACCTTCACCGTGCTCGACAGCCCCGAGATCAACGCGTTCGCGCTGCCGGGCGGCTACGTCTACGTCACGCGCGGGATCATGGCGTACCTCGAGAGCGAAGCCGAGCTCGCCGGCGTGATGGGGCACGAGATCGGCCACGTCACCGCGCGCCACGCGGCGCAGCGGGCGACGCGCCAGCAGAATGCCGGCATCGGCGTGATCGCGGCGACGGTGCTCGGCGCGGTGCTCGAGGTCGGCGGCCTCAGCGGCGCGACCAGCATCGCCAGCAAGGCATCGCAGAGCGCGGCCGCTGGCTACGTCGCGTCGTACAGCCGCGACCAGGAGTCGCAGGCCGACGAGCTCGGCGCCGAATACCTCGCGCGCAACCGCTACGACCCGAAGAACATGGTCGACGTCATCCAGGTGCTGAAGAGCCAGGAGCAGTTCGCGATCGACAGCGCCAAGGCCGAGGGCAAGCAGGCGCCTGCGAAGTCGAGCTGGCTGTCGACGCACCCGGCCAACGACAAGCGCCTCGCCGACATCCGCGCCTACGCGGCGCGCTACCAGGGCCAGACCGGCTACGACGACGACGGCCGCGACCGCTACCTGAAGGCGATCGCCGGGATGACCTTCGGCGACAGCGCGCAGCAGGGCTTCGTGCGCGGCCGCAACTTCTACCATCCGACGCTCGGTTTCGCGCTCACCGCGCCGCAGGGCTGGCGGGTCGAGAACGGCACCGATGCGCTCGCCGTCGTCGACGACGCCAACGACGCCGCGCTGATCGTCCGCGTCGTCCCGAAGAAGGCCGGCGGCACGCACGAAGAGATCATCAAGAACGTGCTGAAGCCGGTCGACGGCCGCACCGAGAAGCGGACGATCCACGGCCTCGCCGCGACGCATTTCAACGGCACCGTGCGCAGCGACCTCGGGCAGGCGCGCCCGGTGACGGTGACGCTCGTGAGCGCCCCGGACGGCACGACGTACTGGCTGCACCACGCCGCCAAGGACGCAGCGGCGCGGCAGCGCGCCGAGCCGGGGCTCGCCGAGGCGGAATCGTCGTTTCGCGCGATGACGGCGGCCGACCGCGCCGCCGCGAAGCCGTGGACCGTGCGCACCGTGGCGTATCCGCGCGGCGGCTTCGCCGAGCTTGCGAAGTCGTCACCGCTGCCGCCGGCGCGCGCCGAAGCGCAGCTGCGCCTGATGAACGGCGTCTACGGCGGCGACGGCGAGCCCGCCGCGGGTCAGCTCGTCAAGACCGTGGTGAACTGAAGCGCCGGCGCCGTCAGCATGGCGACGCCGTCAGCGTGCCCGCGCCTGCGCGCCGTAGCGCGCGCGCACGCCGGCGAGCGCGTTCTCGTACGCCGCCGTCACGTCGTCGAGCCCGCTCACGGTCATCGTGAGGTCCTTGAGCAGGCCGTTGTGCAGGCGATAGCACCAGCCGTGCACGACGACCTCCTGGCCGCGCCGCCACGCTTCCTGCACGACCGTCGTCTGGCAGACGTTGAGCGCCTGCTCGACGACGTTGAGCTCGCAGAGCGCGTTGACGCGCTCGTCGTCGGCGACCGTCGCGAGCCAGTCGGCGTGCCGGTTGCGCACGTCCTGGACGTGGCGGATCCAGTTGTCGACCAGGCCGACGCTGCGGTTCTCGAGCGCCGCCGCGACGCCGCCGCACTGCGAGTGGCCGACGACGATGATGTGCCGCACCTTCAGCACGTCGATCGCGAACTGCATCACCGAGAGGCAGTTGAGGTCCGAGTGGACGACGACGTTGGCGACGTTGCGGTGGACGAAGAGCTCGCCCGGCGCGAGGTCGACGAGCTCGTTCGCGGGGACGCGGCTGTCGGCGCAGCCGATCCACAGATACTTGGGCGCCTGCTGCTGCGACAGGCCGGTGAAGAAGCCGGGCCGCGCGGCCTCCATCTTCCCGGCCCAGCGGCGGTTGCTGTCGAGCAGCTCGGTCAGGGTGTCGGCCATGCGCGGACGATAGCAAGACGACGCGCGGGACGCGACCCGGCAGCCCGTTTGCCATGAAAGCGGCAGACCCACTGCAGGCGCCACGCATGGCGAACGACGACGACCTGGCCTCGCGCTTCGTGCGCGTCCGCGGCGCCCGCGAGCACAACCTCCAGGACGTCGACGTCGACATCCCGCGCGACGCCCTCGTCGTCTTTTCCGGGGTCTCGGGATCGGGCAAGTCGTCGCTCGCGTTCGGCACCGTTTACGCCGAGGCGCAGCGGCGCTACTTCGAGTCGGTCGCGCCGTACGCGCGGCGGCTGATCGACCAGGTCGGCGTCCCCGACGTCGACGAGATCACCGGGCTGCCGCCCGCGGTGGCGCTGCAGCAGCAGCGCGGCTCGCCGGGATCGCGCTCTTCCGTCGGCAGCGTGACGACGATCTCGAGCCTGCTGCGCATGCTCTATTCGCGCGCCGGAACGTACCCGCCAGGCCAGCCGATGCTCTACGCCGAGGACTTCTCGCCGAACACGGCGCAAGGCGCGTGCCCGAACTGCCACGGCCTCGGCCGCGTCTACGAGGTCACCGAGCGCGCGATGGTGCCCGACGACACGCTCACGATCCGCGAGCGTGCGGTCGCGTCGTGGCCGCCGGCGTGGCACGGCCAGAACCTGCGCGACATCCTCGTCTCGCTCGGCGTCGACGTCGACGTGCCGTGGCGCGAGCTGCCGAGGAAGACGCGCGACTGGATCCTCTTCACCGAGGAGCAGCCGACGGTGCCGGTCTATCCCGGCTTCACGCCTGCGGAGACGCGCGCCGCGCTCAGGCGCAAGACCGAGCCCGCGTACATGGGAACGTTCACCGGCGCGCGCCGCTACGTGCTGCACACCTTCGCGACGACCGAGAGCCCGCTGATGAAGCGGCGCGTCGCGCGCTTCATGACCGGCGCGATCTGCCCGGTGTGCAACGGCCGGCGGCTGAAGCCCGAGGCGCTCGCGGTCACGTTCGCAGGGCTCGACATCGGCACGCTCTCGCAGCTGCCGCTCGACCGCGTCGCCGAGGTGCTCGCGCCGGCGGCGGCGGGACGCTTCGACGTCGTCGCCGAACACGGAGGCGCGACGCGAGGTCGCTCGCCAGCGCGCAGGCGCAAGGAGCCGCGCTACGACCGCGCCGCCGCGGCGGCCGCGACCGCCGAGCGCGTCGCCGCCGGC
>JASLGD010000160.1 GCA_030150305.1 Caldimonas sp.
AGTTCCTGAACGCGGTCAAGGCGACCGGCAGCGACGACTCGGACAAGGTCCTCGCGCAGATGAAGAAGACCAAGATCAACGACATCTACGCAAAGGGCGGCTGGATCCGCGACGACGGCAGCATGATCCACGACATGTACCTGATGCAGGTCAAGGCGCCGGACAAGTCGACCGAGCCCTGGGACTACTACAACATCGTCGAGACGTTCAAGGGCGACTCGGCGTGGACGACCAAGGCCGAGAGCAAGTGCGCTCTCTGGAAGTGACTCGGGGCGCGCTCGCGCGCGCAGCGAGCCATCCTGAGCGCAGCGAAGGATCTTTCCGATCGACGGCGGGATCCTTCGCGTTGCTCGGGATGACAAGGGGCTGACATGCAGGTCTTCCTGAGCCAGCTCGTGCTCGGCCTCGTCAACGGCTCGTTCTACGCGATGCTGAGCCTCGGCCTCGCGGTCATCTTCGGCCTGCTCGGCATCGTCAACTTCGCCCACGGCGCGCTCTACATGCTGGGCGCCTACGCGGCCTACATCGGCCTCGAGCGGTTCGGCATCAACTACTGGGTCGCGCTCGTGCTCGCGCCGATCGTGATCGGCGCGCTCGGCGTCGTCATCGAGCGGCTCTTCCTGCGCCACCTCTACAAGATCGATCCGATCTACGGCCTGCTGCTGACGTTCGGGCTGGCGCTGATCGCCGAGGGCGTGCTGCGCTACTACTTCGGCGTCTCGGGGCAGAGCTACGACAAGCCCGAGCTGCTGAGCGGCGCGACCGACCTCGGCTTCATGGTGCTGCCGAACTACCGCGCCTGGGTCGTGATCGCATCGCTCGTCGTCTGCCTCGGCACCTGGTTCCTGATCGAGCGCACGAGCCTCGGCGCGACGCTGCGCGCCGGCACCGAGAACCCGGCCCTCGTGCAGGCGTTCGGCATCAACGTGCCGCTGATGGTGACGCTGACCTACGCCGGCGGCGCCGGCCTCGCCGCGCTCGCCGGCGTGCTCGCGGCGCCGGTGATCCAGGTGACGCCGCTGATGGGCTCGAGCCTGATCATCATCGTCTTCGCCGTCGTCGTCATCGGCGGCATGGGCTCGATCCTCGGGTCGATCCTCACCGGCCTCGCGCTCGGGCTGATCGAGGGCCTGACGAAGGTCTTCTATCCCGAAGCGTCGAGCATCGTCGTCTTCGTCATCATGGCGATCGTGCTCATGGTGCGGCCCGCCGGGCTGTTCGGAAAGGAAGCGTGATGGCAGACGGCCAGGCGATCCCGGTCGCGCCGATCGTCCATCCGGCGGCGAGCACGGCACAGCTGTCGCGCTGGGGCCTCTATGCAGGGCTCGCGATCCTCGTCCTCGCGCCGTTCATCGGGCTCTATCCCGTCTTCATCATGACGGCGCTGTGCTACGCGATCTTCGCGTGCGCGTTCAACCTGCTGCTCGGCTACACCGGGCTCCTCTCGTTCGGCCACGCCGCGTACTTCGCGACCGCGGCCTACATGTGCGGCTGGCTGGTGCGCTCGGCGGGGCTGCCGCCCGAGCTCGGCGTCCTCGCCGGCGCCGGCGCGTCGGCGCTGCTCGGCGTCGTCGTCGGCTTCATCGCGATCCGCCGCCAGGGCATCTACTTCGCGATGACGACGCTCGCGCTCGCCGAGATGGCGTACTTCGTCTTCCTGCAGTGGCGCTCGGTGACCGGCGGCGAGGACGGCCTGCAGGGCATCCCGCGCGGCAAGCTGCTCGGCACCCTGCCGCTCGCCGGCGCGCCGCACGACAAGCTCCTCGGCGTGATCCCGGTGCCCGACGACGTCGTGATGTACTTCGTCGTCCTCGCCGTCTTCGTCGCGGTGTTCCTCTTCATCCGCAGGATCGTCCACTCGCCGTACGGCCAGGTGCTGAAGGCGATCCGCGAGAACGAGCCGCGCGCGGTCTCGCTCGGCTACGACGTCGACCGATACAAGCTGCTCGCGTTCGTCCTCTCGACCGCGATCGCCGGCCTCGCCGGCGCGATGAAGTCGATCGTGCTCGGCTTCGCGTCGCTCTCCGACGCGCACTGGTCGGTGTCGGGCGAGGTGGTGCTGATGACGCTGCTCGGCGGCATGGGCACGTTCGCCGGCCCGGTGATCGGCGCCTTCACGATCATCGGCCTGCAGAACCTGCTCTCCGACCGCGTCGGCGAGTGGGTCACGGTGATCATCGGCGCGATCTTCGTCGTCTGCGTGATCGCCTTCCGGCGCGGCTTCGTCGGCGAGCTGCTCGCCTGGCTGCAGCGGCGCAAAAGACACTAGCGTCGATCGTTCCTGCGCCCTGACGTACCCTCGCGGTTCCAGGAGGACGACCCCATGACCGCGAAACGCCTGACCAAGGAAGACATCCGCAACGCCCCGCTGCTGAACCCGGTCGATCACGTCGTCCTCGCGTTCGACAACGACGAGATCACGTCGCAGGCGGTCGCGGCGCTGCGCGACGCCGGCTTCGCCGACGCCGACATCCTCGCCTACACCGCCGCCGAGGCGACGCCGCGGCTGCGCGAGCGCGTGCGCGAAGCGAGCGGCGCGGCCGGGTTCGGCTACGAGATCGTGCTGATGCGCCGCTACCTCTCGTACGCCGAGCAGGGCTCGGGCTGGCTGATCGTCTACGCGCCCGAGGACGCTGCGGTGCAGCGCGTCGTCGACGTCGCCCGGCGCTTCAACGCCAAGTGCGCGGTGCGCTATCACCGGCTCGCCAACGAAGACCTGATCTGACGTCCGGCGCGACCTCGCCGCGGCGTCGCCCGTCCCTCCTGCCTGCCCGCGCCGCCCGACCGGCGGGCGCATCCGATCGCCCCTGCGCCGCGTAGTACGTGCGCACCGGGGTGCCGCGCTCGATACGAACGCGGCGCCGCCACGGTGCAACACACAGGGAGTGCAGGATGAAATCGCTTCGCGCCGCGATGCTCGCGGTCGTCGTGTCGTTCGCCGGCTGCTCGACGCCGAGCCAGCCGATGCAGGACCAGAGCCTCTACCAGCGCCTCGGCGGCAAGGAGGCGATCACCGCGGTCGTCGACGACTTCGTCGGCAACGTCGCCGCGGACGCCAGGATCAACAAGCGCTTCGCCAACGCCAACATCCCGCGCCTGAAGATGCTGCTCGTCGAGCAGATCTGCGCGGCGAGCGGCGGCCCGTGCACCTACACCGGCCGCGACATGACGACCGCGCACGCCGGGATGAACATCCAGTCGGCCGAGTTCGACGCGCTCGTCGAGGACCTCGTCAAGTCGCTCGACAAGTTCAAGGTCCCGGCGAAGGAGAAGGGCGAGCTGCTCGGCGCGCTCGGCGGCATGAAGCCGGCGATCGTCGGCAAGTAGCGCTCGGGATCACTCGGCGAAGAGGCCGCCGCTCCTGGCCGGCGGCGCGACGCCGAGGTGGCGGTACGCCGCGAGGGTCGCGACGCGGCCGCGCGGCGTGCGCTGCAGGAAGCCCTGCTGGATCAGGAACGGCTCGATGACGTCCTCGATCGTGTCGGGCTCCTCGCCGATCGCGGTGGCGACGTTGTCCAGCCCGACCGGGCCGCCGTCGAAGCGATGGACGACGGCGTCGAGGAGCTTTCGGTCCATGACGTCGAGCCCGTGCAGGTCGACGTCGAGCATCGCGAGCGCGCGATCGGCGATCGTCTTGGTGATCGTGCCGTCGCCCTTCACGTCGGCGAAGTCGCGCACGCGCCTGAGCAGCCGGTTGGCGATCCGCGGCGTGCCGCGCGAGCGGCGCGCGATCTCGGCGGCGCCGTCGTCGTCGAGCGCGACGTCGAGCAGCCGCGCCGAGCGGCGGACGATCTGCGCGAGCTCGTCGGCGCTGTAGAACTCGAGCCGCGCGACGATGCCGAAGCGGTCGCGCAGCGGGTTGGTGAGCATGCCGGCGCGCGTCGTCGCGCCGATCAGCGTGAACGGCTGCAGCTCGAGCTTGATCGAGCGCGCCGCCGGGCCGTCGCCGATCATGATGTCGATCTGGTAGTCCTCGAGCGCGGGGTAGAGGATCTCCTCGACGACCGGCGAGAGGCGATGGATCTCGTCGATGAAGAGGACGTCGTTCTTCTCGAGATTGGTGAGGATCGCGGCGAGGTCCTTCGGC
>JASLGD010000162.1 GCA_030150305.1 Caldimonas sp.
GGCCGGATCGGCAGCGGTCGGCGGTGCGGCCGGCGCGGAGCGCGCTGCCGGCGCGCGCACCGTCGGCGCGGCAGCGGCCGCCGCCGAGTTCATCGCCCGCCGCCACTGCGCCGCGCTCATTGCTTCCTTCTCATGCGGCGCGCCCCAGGATCCCGCGCGGCCGGAACGCGAGCGCCACGACCATGATCACGAACGTGAAGACGACGCTGTACGTCGGCGCGTACGCGAGCCCGAACTGCTCGGCCAGGCCGATCAGGAGCGCGCCGATCGACGCGCCGACGACGCTGCCCATGCCGCCGACGATGACGACGACGAGCGAGGCGAGCAGGTAGCGCGTGTCCTCGCCGGGCGAGATCGAGAGCGCCGTGCCGCCGACGACGCCGGCGAGCCCGGCGAGGCCGGCGCCGATCGCGAACGTGATCGCGAAGACGAGCTGGACGTTGACTCCCGACGCCGCGAGCATGCCGCGGTCGTCGACGCCGGCGCGGATCATCATCCCGACGCGCGTCTTGGCGAGGAACGTCCACAGGCCGATGCCGATCACGATCGCCGCGACGAACACCGCGATCCGGTAGGTCGGAAACTTCTCGACGACCGGCAGCACGGTCGAGCCGTAGATCAGCGGCGGCGGATCGAACGTGTAGATCTCGCCGCCGAAGCCCCACAGCATGACGTCGGCGAGAACGATCGAGAGACCAATCGTCACCAGCGTCTGCCGCAGGTCCTGGCCCTCCATGTGACGGAACACGAGCACCTGCATCAGGAGGCCGAGCACGGCGGCGGAGAGGAACCCGGCGGCGACCGCGAGCAGCCACGAGCCGGTGTGGTCGCCGACGATCCAGCCGACGTAGGCGCCGAGCAGGTAGAGCGAGCCGTGCGCGAGATTGACGTTGCGCATCAGCCCGAAGACGAGCGTGAACCCGCTCGCGACCAGGAAGTAGAGCGACGCGAGCGTCAGGCCGTTGAGCAGCGTCTTGAAGTAGAGCGGCGCGTTGTCGACGATCGCCCAGACCGAGAAGACGACGATCGCCGCGACGAGCAACCCGAGCAGAACGCGCGAGCTCAAGCGCATGGCACGGTCGTCCCGAGCGCAGCGAAGGATCTCGCCCGCGCGCCTCGCCGAGACCCTTCGCTTCGCTCCGGGTGACAAGGCACGGATGTCACGCCGCGCGCTCCCAGCGCCGCTGCGACGCGATCTCCGGCGCCTTCGCGAACGCGCCGTCCTTCATCACCGCGAGGATCCGCTTCGGGTCGCGCAGGATCGCGAGGTTGGCGAGCGGGTCGCCGTCGACGAGCAGCAAGTCGGCGAGGAAGCCTTCCTTGACGACGCCGAGCTCGTTCGGCTTCATCATGATCTGGCCGCCGTAGAGCGTCGCCGAGCGGATCGCCTCCATCGGCGTGAAGCCGAGGTGCTTGACGAAGAACTCGAGGTCGCGCGCGTTCTGGCAGTGCGGCGTGAACGCGAAGCCGTAGTCGCCGCCGGGCAGGATGCGGACGCCCCGCTTGTGCATCGCGCGCAGCGACTCGACCGCGGCGTCCCACTCGTGCTGGTAGCCCATGGACACGGCCTTCGCGTGCGTGATGCCCCACGGCTCGGCCTCGTGCAGCATTGCGTAGAGGATCGCGATCCCGGGCGCGACGAAGACGCGGTCCTTCGCCGCCTCGAGCATGTCGAGCGTCTCGGTGTCGCTGTAGCTCGCGTGGTAGATGACGTCGATGCCGTGGCGGAGCGCCTGCTTGACGCTCGCCGCCGAGCGGGCGTGCGCGGTACCGCGCTTGCCGCGCACGCGCACCTCGTCCATCGCGGCGGCGACCTCGGCGTCGCTCATCCACGTCGTCTCGGCGGGCGAGTCGGGAGTGAAGTTGTCGCCCGAGAGGTTGAGCTTGATCGAGTCGACGCCGTACTTGAGGAACATCCGCACGGCCTTCCTCATCTCGTCGGCCGAGTTGACGTTGACGCCGAAGCTGAATTCCGGGAACGGCAGGTGCGGCAGCGTCTCGTCGCCGAGCGCGCCAGGGACGGTGATCTCCTGGCTCGCGGCGAGGTAGCGCGGGCCGGGGATCTGGCCCGAGTTGATCGCGTTGCGAATGACGACGTCGAGGCGCGGCTTCGCGCACGCCGCGCCGACGCACGACGTGAAGCCGGCGAGGAGGTAGCGCTTGGCGACCTTGCGGCACCAGAGAACGTGCTCCTCGAGCGGCATCGTCTGGATCGCGCTGAGGGTCGCCGCGTCGTTCCAAGAGAAATGGGTGTGCGCCTCGCACATGCCGGGCATGAGCGTCGCACCGGCGCCGTCGATCACGGTCGCGCCGGTCGGCGCGAGCGCCGCGCTCGAGCGCGACACCGACTTGATGCGGTTGCCGTCGACGAGAACGCTGCCCGCGTACGGCAGCGTGCCGGCGCCGTCGAGGATGCGCACGTTGGTGAAGAGGGTCGTCGCCATCGTGATCTCCTCTACGCCGCCCAGCGGGTCGTCCGCTGCGAGCGCAGCGGCGGCGCGCGGTGGAACTCGCCGCCCTTCATCACCGAGAGGATCCGCGACTTGTCCTGCAGGATCGTGATGTCGGCGAGGGGATCGCCGTCGATCAGCAGCAGGTCGGCGTAGCAGCCTTCGCGGATGTAGCCGATCTGTTTGCCCTGCCGCATCATCGGCCCGCCCCACGCCGTCGCCGAGAGGAGCGCCTCCATCGGGCTCATGCCGACGAGCTTGACGAAGTACTCGAGGTCCTTGGCGTTGGTGCCGTGCGGCGTCCAGGCGAAGCCGTAGTCGCCGCCGGGCAGGATGCGGACGCCGCGCTTCCTCAGCGCCTGCATCGTCTCGAGCGCCGCGTCGAGCTCGCGGTGGTAGCCCATCTTCTTCGTCACCTCGGGCGTCAGCCCCCACTCGCTCGCGTGGTGGCAGGTGTTGACGAGCCACGCCAGGCCGGGCGCGATGAAGTGCTCCATCTTGTGCTCTTCGAGCAGGTCGAGCGTCTCGCTGTCGGTGAAGCTCGCGTGGTAGATCACCTCGATGCCGTGGCGGACGCACCGCTTGATCGAGTTGCACGAGCGCGCGTGCGCCGCGACGCGCTTGCCCCACGCCTTGGCCTCCTCGACGCAGACGGCGATCTCGGCATCGGTGAACTGGCAGCGGTCGCTCGGCATGCCGGTGATCGACTCGCCCGAGAGGTTGATCTTCAGCGAGTCGACGCCCCACTTGACGAACATGCGCACGCACCGGCGCATCTCCTCGACGCCGCTGACGATCGCGCCGAACGCGAACTCGGATTGCGGCAGGTGCGGCGCCGTCGTGTCGCCGAGCCCGCCCGGCACCGTGATCTCCTGGCTCGCAGCGAGGTAGCGCGGGCCGATGATCGTGCCGTCCTCGATGGCGTTGCGAATGACGACGTCGAGGCGCGGCTTCGCGGTCGCGGCGCCGACGCAGCTCGTCCAGCCCATGTCGAGGTAGCGCTCGGCGACCTGCGCGCACCAGAGGATGTGCTCCTCGGGCGGCATGCGCTGGATCGCGTCGAGGCTCGGCTGGTCGTTCCACGAGAAATGCGTGTGCGCCTCGACCATGCCGGGCATGAGGAACGCGCCGGCGCCGTCGACGACCTGCGCGCCGCCGACCGGCGCGGCGCGAACGCCGTGGCCGCCGCGCACGACGCGCGCGATGCGGTCGCCCTGGACGAGCACCTCGCCCATGAACGGCGCCTCGCCGCCGCCGTCGAAGATGCGAACGTTGGTGTAGTGGACGTCGGCCATCGTTCCTCCTGCCGCGACCCGGAGCGCCTCAGCGCACCGTCGCGAGAAAGTCGCGCAACTCGCGCGCGCACTCGTCCGGGCGCTCGATCGGCGTCCAGTGGCCGCAGCGCGGCAGGACGACGACGCGCGTCGCCTTCGCGCGGTGCAGCTTCTCGGCGAGCGCGCGCACCTGCTGCGGCGGCGCGACGCCATCCTCGTCGCCGGTGACGAGCAGCACCGCCGCTTCGATCCGGTCGACCGCGGCGGGCTCGGCGTCGGCGAGCGCGTCGCACGTGCGCGCGTAGCCGTCCGGGTCCTGGCGCATCAGGCTCTCGCGCACGAACGCGACCGCGAGCGGCGAGCGTTGCCGGCTGTCGGCCGAGAGCGCGGCGTTGACGAGGCCGAGCGTGATCTCGTGCATGCCCGCTGTGCCTTCGCTCCTCGCCTTTGCGCCGCGCGCGCGGATCGCGATGCGTGCCGCTTCAGGCGGCGCGAGCAGCGGCCCGAAGAGCGCGATCGAGCGGACCAGCTTCGGCGTAGCGACGGCGAGGTGCTGGCAGACGATCGTGCCGAGCGAGTGGCCGATCCAGTGCGCGCGCTCGATGCCGAGACGGGCGCACACCGACTGCAGCGCGTCGACGAAGCGCGCGACCGAGAGCGCGCCCTCGACCCGCGCCGAGCGCGCGCTGCCTGGCATGTCGACGCGGATGACGCGATGACGCGCGAGCGTCGGCATCAGCGGCGTGAACGTGTTGGTGCTGCCGCCGAGCCCGTGCACGCAGACGACGGCGTCGCCGTCGCCCTCGTCCTCGACCGCGATGCGGTCCACGAGATGGAGCGTCATCGAAACGTGTTCTCGATCGCGCCGATGCCGTCGATCTCGATCCGGACGACGTCGCCGGAGACGAGCCAGCGCGGCGGTGAAAAGCCCATCCCGACTCCCGACGGCGTGCCGGTCGCGATGACGTCGCCCGGGTAGAGCGTGATGCCGCGCGAGCACGTCTCGATCAGCGTCGGGATGTCGAAGATCATGTCCTCGGTGCGCGCGTCCTGGCGCAGCTCGCCGTTGACCCAGCCGCGCACCCGCGTGTGGAGGCCGTCGAGCTCGTCGGCGGTGACGATCCACGGCCCCATCGGGCAGAAGGTGTCGAAGCTCTTGCCGAGGTCCCACTGCTGGTGGCGGACCTGGACGTCGCGCGCCGTCACGTCGTTGACGATCGTGTAGCCGAAGACGTGGTCCATCGCGCGCGCCTTCGCGATGTCGCGGCCGCCGCGGCCGATGACGACCGCGAGCTCGCTCTCGTAGTCGATCTGGCTCGAGATCGAGGCGCCGGGCAGGCGGACGTCGTCGCGCGGGCCGACGACGCACTCGGGCACCTTCGTGAACACGATCGGCCACGCGTGCTCGACCGGCAGGCTGGCGCGAAAGACGCTGTCGGCGAGCTCCTTGGCGTGCGCGTGGTAGTTGCGGCCGACGCACCAGACGTTGCGCAGCGGCCGCGTCAGCGGCGCGCGCAGCTCGACGGCGTCGAGCGGCA
>JASLGD010000169.1 GCA_030150305.1 Caldimonas sp.
ACTGCGACTGGTGGTTCACCGACCAGGCGGTGCTGATCGACACCGCGGGCCGCTTCACGACCCAGGACAGCGACCGCGAGAACGACCGCGCGACGTGGAGCGGCTTTCTTGCGATGCTCAAGCGCACGCGCCCGCGGCAGCCGCTGAACGGCGTCCTCGTCACCGTCTCCGTGCCCGACCTGCTGACGCGCACGCTCGCCGAGCGCCGCCAGTACGCGGCCACCGTGCGGCAGCGCCTGCAGGAGCTGCACGAAGGGCTGCGCATCCGCTTCCCGATCTACCTGCTGGTGACCAAGACCGATCTCGTCGCCGGCTTCACCGACACCTTCGCGACGATCGACAAGGACCAGCGCGCGACGCCGTGGGGCGCGACCTTCCCGATCGAAGGCAGCGCGACGCAGAACCTGCAGCGCTTCGGCCACGAGTTCGACCTGCTCGTCAAGCGCCTCGAGGACGGCCTCGTCGAGCGGCTGCAGGCCGAGCGCGACGTCCAGAAGCGCGCGCGCATCTACGGCTTCCCCGGGCAGTTCGCAGGCCTGCGCGGCGTGCTGAGCGAGTTCCTCGAGGTCACCTTTTCGTCGTCGCCGTACGAGGCCGATGCGCTGCTGCGCGGCGTGTACTTCGTGAGCGGCACGCAGGAAGGGACGCCGATCGACCGCGTCCTCGGCGCGATCTCGCGCAGCTACCGCCTCGAGCGCGCGATCCTCGCGCCGAACCAGGCGAGCGGGCGCAGCTTCTTCCTCTCGCGCCTGCTCGGCGAGGTCGTGTTCGCCGAGCGCGGGCTCGCCAACACCGACCTCAAGCTCGAGCGCCGCCGCGGCGCGCTGATGGTCGGCGCGTATGCGGCGATCGCCCTCGTCGCCGTCGGCGGGATCGCGGCGTGGCTGGTGAGTTACGCGAACAACCGCAGCTACGTCGACGACGTCGCGCAGCGCGTGCAGCAGGTGCGCCAGCTCGTGCAGACGACGCCGAACCGCGCCTCGCCCGACCTGCTGCCGATCCTGCCGGCGCTCGCCGCGACCCGCGGTCTCGCCGGCACCGGCGATTCGGTGCCGTGGCGGCTCGGTGCCGGGCTCTATCAAGGCAAGAAGCTCGACAGCGCGGCGCGCAGCAGCTATGAGCGGATGCTCGTCGACGCGATGCTGCCGCGGATCGGCTTTCGCGTCGAAGAGCAGCTGCGCCAGGCGAGCAACGCCAGCGAGACGCAGTACGAGGCGCTCAAGATCTACCTCATGCTGCACGACGTCCAGCACTTCGATCCCGACGCGCTGAAGAGCTACCTCGCGAACGACTGGAACGTGCTCTTCGGGCGCTCGCTCACCGAGGAGGAGCGCGCGCAGCTCGACGGCCACCTCGCGACGCTGCTCGCGCAAGGACCGGTCGTCTCGCCGGTGCCGCAGGACAAGGACCTCGTCGACTTCCACCGCACGCGACTCGCGGCGACGTCGCTGCCGCAGCGCATCTACGACCGCATGCTGCAAAGCGGCGTCGGCAAGAACGTTCCCGAGTTCTCGGTGGCGCGGGTCGCGGGCAACAACGCGGCGATCGTGTTCACGCGTGCGAGCGGGCAGCCGCTCAACCGCGGCGTGCCGGGGCTCTTCACCTACGACGGCTATCACAACGCGTTCCAGAAGGAGCTGAGCCCGACGGCGCAGCAGCTCGCCGAAGAACAGGGCTGGGTGCTCGGCGTCAAGGAGCCGCCCAAGGACGTCGCCACGGCATTGCGCGGCAGCGAGCCGCTGCTCGACCAGGTGCGTCGGCTCTACCTGAACCAGTACGCGCAGCGCTGGGACGAATTCATCGCCGACATCCGCATCGTGCCGATGAGCGGCGGGATCACGCAGCTGATCCAGACGGCTCGCCTGCTGTCGTCGGCCGACAGTCCCCTGCCGCCGCTGATGAAAGGCCTCTCGCGCGAAACGACGCTGCTCGCGTCGAGCAACAAGGGCCTGATCGACAAGGGCGTCGACAAGGGAAGCGGAATCCTGAAGGACGCGCGCGATGCGGTCATCGGCAAGGTCGTGCCCCGCGCTGCCGACGCCGGGCAGCCGATCGAGAGCATCGTCGACGATCGCTTCCGCGGCCTGCGCCAGTACGTGCTCGCGCCCGAAGGCGGCGGCAAGGCGCCGCTCGACGACACGATCGCGCTGATCGGCGAGGTGCAGATGATGCTCAACGCCGCCGACGCGGCGATCAAGAGCGGAGGCGCCGCGCCGCCGTCGGGCGTTCCGGTGAAGGTGAAGACGGAGGCGCAGCGCCTGCCCGAGCCGGCACGCTCGATGATGGACACCATCGGCGACAGCAGCTCGCGCATCTCGCAGCTCATGGTGCGGCAGAACCTCGGCGGCGAGGTCCGCTCGCAGGTCGGCGAGTTCTGCCAGCAGGCGGTCGGCGGCAAGTACCCGATCGACCGCAACGCGACGCGCGACGCGACGCCGCAGGACTTCGCGACGGTGTTCGGGCCCGGCGGCAAGATGGACTCGTTGTTCCAGCAGAAGCTCGCGCCGTACGTCGACACGACGAAGCGGCCGTGGCACTTCCGCCCGGTCGAGGGCGGCGCGCCGCTCGGCACCGACGTCGGCACGCTGCCGCAGTTCCAGCGCGCACAGGCGATCCGCGAGACCTTCTTCCAGGGCGGCGCCGGCCCGAAGCTGCAGCTCTCGATCAAGCCGATCGACATGGACAACTCGCTGAAGGTCGTGACGATCGACATCGACGGCCAGATCGTCCGCTACGACCACGGCCCGCAGATCCCGATGCAGATCGTCTGGCCCGGGCCGCGCGGCACGTCGCAGGTCCGCGTCCAGGTCGATCCGCCGGGATCGGGGACGACGTTCGGCTCGCTGTTCGAAGGCCCGTGGGCGTTGCTGCGGCTGTTCGACAAGATCAGCTTCGAGCCGATCAACAACTCGCAGATCACCTACAAGGCGGTGCTCGACGTCGGCGGCCGCAAGGCGATCTTCGAGGTGACCGCGAGCAGCGTGCGCAACCCGTTCCAGCTGCCCGAGCTGCACGACTTCCAGTGCCCGATGTCGCTCTGAGCTTGCGACACGCACGACGCTGCCGTGGACAAGACGCTCGCTGCCGACGACCTGGGCGACGTCGCCGCCTGGTACGGCAAGCTCGCGACGCTCGGCGACTTCGTGCAGCGCCGCGTTCCGCCCGAGTGCCTGCAGACGCTCGACGCGTGGCTCTCCACCGTGATGCGCGACGCGCGCGAGCAACTCGGCGAGCGCTGGCTCGACGTCTACCTCACCGCGCCGCTGCTGCGCTTCGCCTGGGCCCCGGACGTCATCGACGGACGCTGGTGGTTCGGTCTGCTGATGCCGAGCTGCGACAACGTCGGCCGCTACTTCCCGCTCGTCATCGTCCAACCGCGTGCACGCGCGCCCGAGGACCGGATCGCACTCGACCACCTCGAGCTCTGGTACGAGCACCTCGCGCAGGCCGCGATGCAGACGCTCGCCGAAGGCAGCGACGCGCTCGAGACGCTCGAGTCCGGGCTGCGCGAGGCGCCGCCGTGGCCGACGCCGGGTCGCGCATCGGCGATGACGACGCACGAGCGATCGCACGGCGACCATCTCGGCCTCGCTCCCGCGGCGACGCTGCAGCAATGGCTGCACGGGCTCGCGACGCGCGACCTGCAACGGCGCTTCGCCGGCTGCACGATCTGGTGGCGAGTGACCGAACGCCCGAGCGGCGACTCGGTCGACATCGTGCACGGGCTCCCCGACGGCGCCGCGTTCGCTGCGCTCTTGAGCGGCGAATGAGCGTCGGTCGTCGCGCGCGCGTCGTCAGCCGCGCCGCGCGCTGACCACCCAGCCCTGCACCGGCACGCCGCCTTCCGAGCGAAGGACGGCGGCGACGATGCTCGACCGGCCGAAGTCGGCAGCCTCGAGCACCGAGCGGAGATAGGCACGCGCGTGCGCGTAGCGTCCGTGCAGGAGGAGCCGGTGGTCGGCGCGATCGTCGTCCGGCAGCGCCTCGACCGTGAAGACGAGCTGCCCGCCCTCGCGCAAGGCGCGCCGCGCCGCGGCCGTGGCGCTTTCGAGGGCACCGAAATAGCACAGCGTGTCGGCCGAGATCACGACGTCGAATGCCGCCGGGTGGGCCTCGAGATACGCGACGAGCTCGCTCTTGTCGAGCTGGTCGTACACGCCGCGGCGCTGCGCCCGTTCGAGCATCGCCGCGGACAGGTCGCACCCCGACAGGTGCCGGGCCCACGGTTCGACCAGCGGCCCGCACAGGCCTGTGCCGCAACCGAGGTCGGCGATGTCGAACTGGTGCGCCGGCGCCGGCAGGCTGGCAGCGAGCGCCGCGGTGACGAGCTCGGGCGCGCGGTAGCCGAGTCTTGCCAGCTGGGCGTCGAACGTCGAGGCGAAGCTGTCGAACGCCTGCTCGATGTAGTCGTCGCTCGCGCGTTCCGGCGCCCCCTTGCCGATGCAGGCCGCGAGATGGTGGCGCACGTAGGCGTTGTCGGGCTCGTCGGCCAGCCATTCGCGGTAGACCGAGATCGCGTGCTCGATCTCTCCGGCCCGCACGAGCGCGCGCGCATACGAGTCGCGACGGCGCTTCTGCGGCGGCAGCAGCAGCACCGCCTTGCTCGCGGCGACGATCGCTTCAGGCACCCGGCCTTGCGCGATGAGCACGAGCGACAGGCTGTGCCAGGCGTCGCCGAGGGTCGGCGCGATCTCGATCGCGCGCCGGCAGGCGGCTTCGCCCTCGTCCAGAGACTTGCGCCGGCGCAGCAGATTGCCGAGGTTCGCCAGCGCTTCCGGGTTCTCGTGGAGCTCGAGGCTGCGCCGGAATGCGCGCTCCGCCTCGTCGTCTTGCCGAACCCGCAGCAGTACGTTGCCGAGGTTGTTCCAGATGCCGGCGACCTGCGGCGCGACCTCCGCGGCACGGCGCAACAGCGCGAGCGCCGCAGCGTGCTCGCCGCGCTGGTGCTGCAGGATGCCCATGTGGTTGAGGACGTCGGGATGGTCGGGCCAGCGCTCGAGCAGCACCGTGTAGACGACCTCTGCGTCGGCGAGGTGCCCGAGCTTGTGGCGCTCGATGGCGAGCGTCAGCGCGTCTTGCGGACTGAGGCTGACCTCGCGCTCGGCGGCGCCGGCGACATCGCCGTGATCGGGTCGATCGGGGGCGGAGTCGACCGGCCGTGAAACCATCGCGATCTGCAAGCTGCCGCGCCGTCAGCCCATCGCCGCTGGCCGCGTCGTCTCGCCGGATTCACGCAGCCACACAGCGACCGCGCTGAAGTTGTCCTGGCGCGGTGCGGCACGCGACACGATGCGCTGCTGCATCGCGTCGAGCCAGGCGTCGGGGCTTTCGCCGCTCGAGAGGTCGGCGGCGATCGCCTGCACGTCGAGCGCGTCCCACCAGCCGTCGCTGCAGAGGAGGAACGCATCGCCGTCGCGCAGCCCCGCCGACGCCGTGTGCGGCTCGACGTCATCCTCGATGCCGAGCGCGGCGAGCAGCTGGTTCTTCTGCGGGTGCACGATGGCCTGCTCCTCGGTCATCAGGCCGGCGTCGACCATGCGCTGGACGACGCTGTCGTCGGACGTCAGCAGCACTGCGATGCCGTCGCGGACACGGTAGAGCCGCGAGTCGCCGACGTGCGACCACAGCACGCTCGCACGACGCAGATCGAGCCAGAGGACGACGACGGTCGTGTGCATGCGCGCCGCGCCGTGAAGATTGCCCTGGGCCGCAGCGAAGACGTCGGCATGCGCGGCGAGGACGGCGCGGGTGAGCGCTTCGGCGTCGAACTCGGCGGCACCGGCGCACAGTGCCGTCTCGAGCGAATCGACCGCGCGCCGCGATGCCTCTGCGCCGCCGCGGTGACCGCCGGCGCCGTCGGCGAGGATCGCGACCCAGCGGTCGCCGTCGCGACAGAGGCGCACGTTGTCCTCGTTGCTCTTGCGCTGGCCGAGCTCGCTGCGCGAGGCGACCGCGATGTCGAGCGCCATCCGCGAGCTCACTTCGGGGCCGCCGGCGACGCCGCCTTCTCGCGGCGCAGCCGCTCGAGCTGCTGCTCGTACGCGGCGAGAAATGCGCGGCCGAACAGCGTATGGAAGTCTTCCTGCGCCTCGTCGCGGATCGAGCCGTAGTGCTGGAGATAGAGCTCCCACAGCTTGGCCTTGCGGTTCATCGGCAACACGCTGTCGAGCACCGAGTGCGTCGACAGCTTGGCCTCGAGCTCCTGCGGCCCGAAGCGCTTGAGGACGCCCTCGAGGGCGGCGCGCGTTCCGGCCATCGTGCCGATCGCATGGCCGAGGAGGTCGTTCATCGCATCGGTCATCGCCGCGGGGCCCGGCAGGAACCCGCGCACCGCCGGCTGCAGCATCTGCTCCATCGCCGACTGGCCGTCGGGAGCGAACTTCAGCGGGTTGTTGTTCTTCGGCCGGATGACGGTGACCTGCGCCTGCAGCTCCTGCCGAGTCGCCTGGCGCATCGCCATCTGCTGCACGGTGCCCTCGACGGCCGCGCGCAGCATCATGCCGACGACCCGCATGAACGCCGGGCCGGTGTTGGGGGGCGGATCGAGGCGGACGCCGGCGCCTTCGCAGAGGTAGTGCCAGACCTCGAGCGCCTCTTTGGACCAGCCCGCGTTCGCCGGGGGGTTGGTCGATTCGTCGTCGCGGGCCGTTGCCGCGGCCGGACGCGGCGCGGCGGCCGTTTGTGCAGCGCTTTGCGCTGCAGCGGCGCGGGCGGCCAGCGGCGATGCCGGCCGAGGCTCCGCAGCCGGCGGGCTCGGCGGAGCCACACGCGCCGCAGGCGCGACGGGCTTCGGAGGGACGAACCCGGCGCGCAGCTCCGGCGTGTGGTCCGGCATGCTCGGCGCGGCGGGCACGATCGGCTCACGCACGTTGGCGAACATCGCGAGGGGATCCGTCGAAGCGACACTTGCGCCGGCCCCTTTGGAGGCAGCGTCGCTCGCCGCAGGAACGCTCGCCATGAAGGCGGCCAGCGGATCGCTGCCGCCGCTCGATGGCGTCAGGCCGAACAGCGTGTCGATGGAGCCGCGCTCGGCGGTTGGAATCAGCCCCTCGAAGGCACCTTCGAGGCTCGAAGGAGAGGGAACCGGTGCGGCGCTCGGCGGAGCAGGCGGTGCAAAGGGGTCGAAGTCGTCCGGCAGACGACTCGGCGCCGGCGACGCGGCAGAACTGGCCGGTGCCGAAGCGGGCGCGCCGAGCAGATCGGCGAAGGGATTGCCGATCGAGCCGGCTGCGCTCAGGTCGGCGAAGGGCGATGACGATGGATACGCGACAGCGGCCGGATCGGCAGCTGCGGCGCGCGGCGGCCGCGGAGGCGGCGGATAGGCTTCGAAAGGATCGGCACGCATGCTCGAGCTCGCGTCCACCTCCGTCTGCTCGTGGACGCTCGCGTCGGCGCGCGTGACCTCCAGAAGATAGCCGCCGATCCGGACCTGATCGCCATGTTGCAGCTTCGCCGACTCGCCCAGTGCAATCGACTCGTCGCGAACGATGATGGGATTGGCACTGCCGACGTTCTTGATCTCGAATCCCGCTCCCACCGCCACCACTTCCGCTTGGCGGCGAGAGATGCGACGCTCGGGATCGGGCAGCGACAGCGTGTTCGAGTCGGCGCGTCCGATGGAACCGCCGCCGGGGCCGAAGCTCGCGGCGATCGGTTGGGTGATCGGTCGGTCGTTGAGCGATACCGCCCGCAACGTCAGGGCGCTTGGCACGACGAGTCGTCTGAAGCGAGCATGCGAAGGATCGTCGAGCGCGGCGAGCGATCGTTCAATGAACCAAAGTCACGCCGTCGTCGCGCGGGGACCTGACGTCGCCGCGCGAGCAGTAATATCGTGGGCCTTTCGCGAGTTCCGCGTGTCCCGAGAACCTCTGACGACCGGCTTCTTCGGCAAGATCCCGGCAGCCGACGGCTTCGTGAGCTGGAACCTGCCCAAGATCTTCATCGACCGTTGGGAGCGCTGGATGTCGACCGAGCTCGACGCGCGGCCCGACGAAGGCGATTTCGATTCACGCGCCTGGCGCTTCAGCGTGCGCGGAGGAATCTTCGGTGAGCAGGCGGCGAGCGGAGTCTGGCGGATGAGCCGCGACAGCGTCGGCCGGCGGTTTCCGTTCGTCGTCGCGGGCCTCGGAACGCCGCCCGACCCTTCGGATGCATGGTTCGAGCAGATCGCCGGCGTCGTCGAGGGGACGGTCGAGCGCTTCCAGACGCAGCAGTGGGCTGCGCGACGGATCGGCGGGCTGCAGCCGGCGAGCGTGTGCGGGGCCGGCCGCATCAGCTTCTGGCTCGACGACTGGGAGGTGATGGAGGTCGCCTTCGCGGACATTCACGATCTGGCGGCGAACGGACTGCCGACGATGCGCGCCGAACGACCGGTCGTGGGCTAGCCATGTCCAACAGCGTCTACGCCAACAGCATGGGCCTCTTCCACACGGGAAGCGGCGGGCAGGGAACCGCGCCCGGCGACGTCTGCCTCAGTCCGCCGCCGCCCCCGGCCGGACCCGTGCCGATCCCCTACGTCAACATGCTCTCGGCGAGCGACCTCAGCAAGGGCAGCAAGACCGTCAAGGTGCAAGGCAACCCCACCGCGCTGGAAGACGCCTCGGAGATCGCGACCAGCAGCGGCGACGAGGCCGGCACGCAAGGTGGCAACGTCATCACCCACAAGACGAAGGGCAAGGGCACGTTCCAGCTTTGGTCTTTCGACGTCAAGTTCGAAGGCAAGGGCGTCTGCCGCAACGGAGATCCGCTCGGGCAAGCGTGCGCGTCGACCCCGTTCGGCATCATCGATCCGAGCGCCATCGTCGATATCGCAGTGATCGTCGGCGACGATTTCGGAAAGCCATGCCCCGAAGACAAGAAGAACGCTCCGCAGACGGCCACCAACGAGAAGCAGCGGGAGAGCGTCCGCGGCGGACCGTGCTGGTCGTGCGGAGCGAAGACCAACAAGGGAACGTACAAGTCGGGCAAGAAGTTCGACAAGGGCGATCGGTTCGTTGCGGACCACCAGCCGCCGCAATCGGCGGTCTGGGCGATGGGCGGCTGCCACAACGAGGAAAAGTTCAACGAGTGGAAGAAGTCCAACGAGGCCGTCAAGCCGCACTGCACGACGTGCTCGAACAACCAGGGCCAGGTGATGCGCGACAACCAGGGAAAGAGCGTCCTCGAATATCTCGCGCTGGGGTGGCCGGGATAACGGGACATGTCGCTGCAGGCGCTCTACGACGAGGTCCTCGACCGCTACGCGACCGAGCTCGCATCCGCGCGTGCGGATGCGCTCGCGTGGTGGGCAGGGCTCCTCATCCGCGAGATCGCGACCGGGCACGACAAGGCGGGGGCGCAGCATCGCTGCCGGATGCGCTGGCCCATGGGGCCGACTTCCCACCCACGTGTGATCGAGGTCTATCGTCGACACTTCCTCGCGATCGGCGCCATCAACGACGAGTTTCTGGAGCGCGAAGATGCGGGTCCCGGATTCAACGATCCGAGCCTCTGGCTGCAACACGCCGACGCTGAAGAAGAGGAGGGGCTCGTCTCCCAGCCGGCGCTCCTCCTCTTCGAGGGGCTGGGCACCCGCGACGCGGAGTTACAGGACTTCATGCGCTATTTCGTCTTCGTCCCGATCGGCCTCGACCGCGACGGCGTGTGGTGCTGACGGCGAGCCAGGTGGACCGTCCGCTGATCTTCCATGACGTCGCGCTGGGCGCCAGCAGACTGATGGCGCAACCGCGCGACCTGCCTCTCGGCGCGGTCGCGGAGATGCCGCTGAAGCAGGCGCCGCCGGCGCATCGCGATCTCTTCGACCGCTATGTCACGGACCTCGAGGTGGCGGCCACCGTCGCGATCGACTGGTGGAACGGGATGGTGCGGCTCTCGATGGCCGAGGGGCTCGAGGAGAAAGAAGCCATTCGCGCCAACTACGAAGCGCGCCCCGCTGCAGTCGCCTCCCGGCCAGAGGTTGTCTTTGCCGTGCGCGACTACTGGCTCAGGACCATCGCCCTCAACGAAGCAGGTGAAACGAACCCTGGCGTTGCGCCTCAGTCGCTTCTCCTCGGATGGCTTGCCGAAGCCGGCCACGATCGCCTGTACGGCGTCCTCACGTCGATGCCGTACTGGCCGGTCGGCATCGACGCCGAAGGCAGGTGGTGCTGATGGCGTTTGCCGTGCTCCTGCACAACCGGACGCCGTTCCGAGTCGCGACGCACGTGCAGGTGGACGCCGAGGGCCAGGAGCGTCTGGTCATCATGCTGTCCGCGAGCTTCGCGGCGGGCGACGACGGTCAGCTCGCCCCGGCCGACGAACAGGTGCCGGTGATGCTGGGCGATGTGCCATTCGGCGACCCCACTCTGTCATCGACCCGCTACGAGGCCGACATCGCGCCCGAGAAGCCCGCCTGCGAAGTCATCGTGAACGGCAGCGCCCATGCCCCGGAGG
>JASLGD010000225.1 GCA_030150305.1 Caldimonas sp.
GGCGTCGGACCGCAGCGCCGACGTCGAGACGACGACGACCGGCACCTGCGGCCAGCCGTTGCGCAGCTCGATCAGGAGGTCGAAGCCGTCGGCGTCGCCGAGGCGCAGGTCGAGCAGGCAGAGGTCGAAGTCGTCGTCGGCAGCGAGCGCGTCGCGCGCCGCGCGCGCCCCCGCGACGCCGACGACGGCGACGTGGTCGCCCATCCCCTCGATCACGTTCTGCAGCGCGCTGAGGATCAGCGGATGGTCATCGATCAGCAGGACTCGCATGGCTAGGTGTAGCGTCGTCCGACCGACTCGGCGATGCAGACCGGCTTGTCGCTGCCTTCGCGCTCCATCCGGACCTCGTACGTCAGCTGCGCGCCGCCGTCGAGGGGCTCGAACTTGAGGAGCTTGAAGTGGCCGCGAACGCGGCTGCCGCTCGGCACCGGAGCCGTGAAGCGGACCTTGTTGAGGCCGTAGTTGACACCCATGCGCACGTCGTCGACGCGGATCGCGCTCGCGGCCATCTCGGGCAGCAGCGAAAGCGTCATGAAGCCGTGCGCGATCGTCACACCGAACGGGCCGGCCTTCGCGCGTTCGGGGTCGACGTGGATCCACTGGTGGTCGCCGGTCGCGTCGGCGAAGAGGTCGATCCGCTTCTGCGTGATCTCGATCCAGTCGCTGACCGCGACCTCGCCGCCGACGTCGTGTTCGATCTCGGCGAGCCTGGCGTAGCGCTTCATCAGTTGACCCAGGTGATGATCGGCTCCCACTGCTCGCGGTCGCCCTGGAAGCGCGTCGATGCGACGTCCCAGAGCGTCAGGCCGTGCGCGGCGAGGTGGACGTAATTCTGCGTGTCGCGCAGGAAGGCGAGCAAGGGGACGTCGACGCCGGCGAGGAAATTGCGCAACTGGTCGGTCGCGATCGTCCCTTCGCGGGTGCGCATGCCGACCACCGCGGCCTGCACGCGCTCGCTCCTGCGATGCGCGAGCAGGTCGGCGATGAAGGTGTGGGTCGCGTGGATGTCGAAGATGCTCGGCTGCAGCGGAATCAGGACCTTGTCGGCGAGCTTCATCACCTCGTCGAGGCGCTTGCCGTGCAGCCCGGCCGGCGTGTCGAGGACGATGTGCGTCGTTCCCTTCGGCGGCCGGACGATCTCGTCGCGGCTGACCTCCCAGCTCGCGATCTTCGGCAGCCCCGCGGGGCGCAGACCGAGCCACGTCTTCGACGACTGCTGGCGATCGACGTCGCCGAGCATCACCGCGTGGCCACGAGAGGCGAGGTAGCCCGCCAGGTTGGTCGACAGCGTCGTCTTGCCGACGCCGCCTTTCGGGTTCGCGACCACGATCACCGGCATGCGGGCACTCCCTTCTCGTTTTGCGGGTATGTTAGCGCCGGCGCTCGCGCGGCCCGGGCTGCGCGCGCGCCTCGCGCCCACCCGACCGTTCACCGATGCCAGCCAACGAACCTTCCGTGCACGCCGACGATGCCGCGCCCGGCGCCGAGATCCTCGTCCTCGTCGCCCATCCCGAGCTCGAGCAATCGCACACCAACCGTCGCCTGCTCGACGCGGCGCGCGCGGTGCAGCGCGAGCGTGGCGGCCGCGTCGCCGTGCGCGACCTGTACGCGCTCTACCCCGACTACCTCGTCGACGTCGACGCCGAGCAGGCGGCGCTCGCCGCCGCGCAGCTCGTCGTCTGGCAGCACCCGATCCGCTGGTACGGCATGCCGCCGCTGATGAAGCTCTGGTGCGACGACGTGCTCGCGTTCGGCTGGGCGTACGGCCCGGACGGCTCGATGCTGCGCGGCAAGGACGTCTGGCTCGTCGCAAGCACCGGCGGTGCCGAGGACTCGTACCGGCCGGAGGGCTACAACCGCTACTTCTTCGACGCGTTCATGCCGCCGTACGAGCAGACCGCAGCGCTGTGCGGCATGCGCTTCCTGCCGCCGCTCGTCCTGCACGGCGCGCACCGGGCGAGCGACGCCGAGCTCGCCGCGCACGCCGCCACCTACGCCGAGCACCTCGCGACGTACCCGAACTGGCCGGAGATGGCGTTCGTCGAGGACTGCATCGAGTGCCGCGTCCCCGAGACCGCGCGCCCGGTCGACCGCGCCGCGGAGCCGGCCTGAGATGGAGCACAGCGCCTGGCTGGGCGCGAGCCTCGTCTACCTCGCCGCTGCCGTCGTCGCGGTCCCGCTCGCGCGCTTCGCGGGGCTCGGTTCGATCATCGGCTACCTCGCCGCCGGCATCCTGATCGGTCCGTGGGGGCTGAAGCTCGTCACCCGCCCCGAGGACATGCTGCAGTTCGCCGAGTTCGGCGTCGTGCTCATGCTCTTCCTCGTCGGCCTCGAGCTCGACCCGCAGCGGCTGTGGGCGCTGAGGAAGCCCATCTTCGGCTGGGGCAGCCTGCAGCTGCTCGGCTCGGCGCTGCTGCTCGCGGTCGCTGCGCTCGCCTTCGGCATCGACTGGCGGCTCGCCGTCGTCGCCGCGCTCGGCCTGGCGATGTCGTCGACCGCGATCGGCCTCGGCGTCCTCGCCGAGCGCAACATCCTGCAGACGACCTCCGGCGAGAACATCCTCAGCGTCTCGCTGCTGCAGGACATCGCGGCGATCCCGATCCTCGCGCTGATTCCGTTCCTCGCCGCGACCGCGGGCGCCGCGGGCAGCGCCGGCGGCGGCTGGCTCGGCGCCGCCAAGGTCGTCGGCACGATCGCCGCGATCATCCTCGGCGGCCGCCTGCTGCTGCGCCCTGCCCTGCGCTGGATCGCGGGGAGCAACACGCCCGAGATCTTCACCGCGGCGTCGCTCCTGCTCGTCGTCGCGACCGCGGCGCTGATGAACGCGGTCGGGCTCTCGATGGCGATGGGTGCCTTCCTCGCCGGCGTCCTGCTCGCCGAGAGCGAGTACCGGCGCGAGCTCGAGACCGACATCGAGCCGTTCAAGGGCCTGCTGCTCGGGCTCTTCTTCATCGCCGTCGGCATGACGATCGACTTCGCCGTCGTCCTCGCGCAACCGCTCCTCGTCGCCGCGACCGTGATCGGCTTCCTGCTCGTCAAGGCCGCCGTGCTCTGGGGAATGGCGCGCACGATGCCGATCCCCGCACTCGAGCGGCCGGTCTTCATCGTCCTGCTCGCGCAGGGCGGCGAATTCGGCTTCGTCGTCTTCCAGAGCGCCGCGAACGTCGGCGCGATCAGCGCGCCGGCGGCGTCGTTCCTGATCGCCTCGGTCGCGATCTCGATGCTGGTGACACCGCTCCTGCTCGTCGTCGCCGACCGCTGGTGGACGCCGCTCCTCGGCGGCCGCGCGCGCCCCGACATCGAGGAGCTGAAGGAGCCGCAGAAGGAGCCCGTGATCATCGCCGGCTTCGGCCGCTACGGGCAGATCGTCGGCCGCATGCTCTACGCCAATGGCATCCAGCCGACCGTGCTCGACCACAGCGCCGAGCAGATCGAGGCGATGCGGCGCTTCGGCTAGCGCGTCTACTACGGCGACGCGACCCGGCTCGACCTGATGCGCACGGCGGGCGCCGACCAGGCGCGCGTCATCGTCGTCGCGATCGACGACATCGAGCAGAGCGTCGAGTGCGTCAAGATGATCCGCGCCAACTTCCCGCGCGCCGCGATCGTCGCGCGCGCGCGCAACGTGCAGCACTATTACGAGCTGTACGAGCTCGGCGTGCGCATGATCGAGCGCGAGACGCTCGACTCGGCGCTGATGAGCGCGCGCAGCACGCTCGAGCAGCTCGGCTGGCAGCCGCACCACGCACGCAAGCTCGCGCTGCGCTTTCGCCGCCACAACGTCGAGCAGCTCGCCGCGATCGCGCCGCATCGCCAGGACGAGGCGCGCCTGATCGCGGCGGCGCGCCAGGGCCGTCAGCAGCTCGAGGAGCTGTTCGCGCTCGAGCGCAAGCAGGCCGAGGAGCGGCAGGCGCGCGTCGCCTGGACGGCCGACGCCGGCGATCCGCCGTGACGGCGGCGCGCGTGCACGAACGTCGTTGCCTTCGACAAGGGTCCTTCGGTCGGGCCGCTTCGGCGCCGCCCCCGGCACGCCGTCGTCATTCGATCCGGCACGCCTCTTCAAACGGCAGC
>JASLGD010000276.1 GCA_030150305.1 Caldimonas sp.
GGCGTCGCGGCGATGGCGGCGAGCGCGTCGGCGCCGAGCGCGATCGCATCGGCGCCCGCGGTCGCAGCGACGCGGCCGCCGCCGAAGCCGCACTCGAAGAAGTCCGAGCTCGTGCAGATCGCCGATCCGTACATCGAGCTGCGCACCGGACCCGGTCGCGGCTATCCGATCTTCTTCGTCGCGCCGCGCAACGACTGGGTCGAGATCGAGCTTCGCCACACCGACTGGTTTCGCGTGCGCACCGAAGACGACAAGGTCGGCTGGGTCAGTCGACAGCAGCTCGAGACGACGCTCACTGCAGCGGGAGGCACCAAGACCTTCCGTGATGTTCTTCTCGACGACTATCTCACTCGCAAGGTCCAACTCGGCGCAGCTTGGGGACACTTCAAGGGCGAGCCGTTCCTGAAGGTATGGACCAACTACCGACTCTCCGACACGCTGAGCGTCGAAGGCACCTTCGGCCAGGTGCAGGGCGTCTTCTCGGGCACCAACCTGTGGCACATCGACATGGTGGTCGAGCCGTGGTCCGACAAGCGCCTGTCGCCGTTCTTCGCGGTCGGCCTCGGCAAGTTCAAGAACTTCCCCAACCTGAGCCTGATCGGCGCGACGGTGACCGACGCCAAGCTCGGCGCTGCACGGCTCGGCGTGCGCTACTACCTGAGCGAACGCTTCGTCGTGAGCGCCGATTACGCCTTCTACACGGCGCTCCTCAACGACCAACGCTCGACCGAGTACCGCGCATGGACCGCGGGTCTGTCGTTCTTCTTCTGAACCCGACGGCCAGGACCGCGGGCCCACCGGACCACACGATGAACAACAACATGATGTGCAAGGCTCTCCCGGCGATGGCGCTCGCCGCATCGGCGTGCGCCGCTCTCGCGCAGAGCACGCCGCCGCAGAACAACGACCAGGTCGTGATCCCGCAGGTCGACCGGCGCGACATCGCCAAGCCCAAGTTCCCGTCGAACGACTTCGAGGTCGGCCTCTTCACGGGAACCTACTCGACGCAGAACTTCGGCTCGAGCTGGGTGTACGGCGCGCGCCTCGGCTACCACATCACCGAGGACTTCTTCGTCGAGGCCGTGTACGGCCAGACCAAGGTGAGCGACGAGCTGTTCCGCCAGATCCTGCCGGGCGGCATCTTCCCGACGACGAGCGAGAAGCTCGCCTACTACAACCTCTCGTTCGGCTACAACCTGTTCCCGGGCGAGATCTTCATCGGCGGCAGCCGCGCCCGGCCTTCGCAGTTCTACCTCATCGCCGGCGCCGGCAGCACCAAGTTCGCCGACCAGCGCAAGTCGACGTTCAACTTCGGCTTCGGCTACCGCGTCTATCTCGCCGACTGGGTGGCGCTGCAGCTCGACCTGCGCGACCACGTCTTCTCGCTCGACCTGCTCGGCAAGCGCGAGAGCACGCAGAACGTCGAGCTCACGGGCGGTCTGTCCTTCTACTTCTGACCACGCTGCTGCCATGAACACCCGATCGATCGCGCGTCCCGCTTCCGTCTTACGCATCGTCGCGAGCGTCGCCTTCGCCGTCTTCGCCGGAACGGCGTCGTCGGCGATCGCGCCGTCCACGCAGGCGCCCGACTTCTCGCTGCGCGCGATGAGCGGGCCGAACATGCGCCTGCAGGACCAGCGCGGCCGCGTCGTGATGGTCAACTTCTGGGCGACCTGGTGCGCGCCGTGCCAGCAGGAGATGCCGCAGCTGAATCGCCTCTACCAGAAGTACCGCTCGTCGGGCTTCGTCCTGCTCGGCGTCAACGTCGACGACGACTCGAGCAAGGCCGCCGAGGTCGTGACCAAGCTCGGCGTCACCTTCCCCGTCCTGCTCGACGCCGAGAAGCGCGTGAGCAAGCTGTACGACCTCAACACGATGCCCTCGACCGTGATCATCGATCGCGACGGCAAGGTGCGCTACGTGCACCGCGGCTATCTCGCCGGCTACGAGGACAACTACGAGAAGCAGATCCGGGAGCTCCTGAAATGACGATGTTGCGCGCGCTCGCTGGCGCCGCCCTGATCGGCGCGACGCTGCTCGCGGGCTGCGCCGTTCCCAAGCTCGAGCCCTGGGTCAAGCCGTACGAGCGCGAGCGCCTCGCCGACCCGATCATGAAGCTGTCGCGCGACGCGCTGCCCGACAAGCACTTCGAGCACGTCCGCGACGTTCGCGAAGGCGCGCGCGGCGCGACCGGCGTCCAGGGAGGCGGCTGTGGCTGCAACTAGGGCGGCGATCGGCCTCTGGCGCCGCCTGCTCGCGCTGCTCGGCAGCCTGCTCGGCGTGCTCGCTCCGGGAGCTTCGCGCGCGGTCGACCTGCCGGGCGACAAGGCGGAGGCGCTCGTCCATTCGTACGTCGGCGGCGGCGTCAATGCGTACGGGCCGGCGTTTCTCGTCCGCAAGAGCGTCATGGACAAGGTCTCGCTCTCGGGCAGCTACTACATGGACGCGGTCAGCAACGCGTCGATCGACGTCGTCACGACGGCGAGCCCGTACCACGAGATCCGCCACGAGTTCGGGCTCAGCGGCGACTACGTCTACCGCGACGCGCAGATCACGATCGGCGCGATGACCAGCCACGAGCCCGACTACGTCGCCAACACCGGCAACATCGACGTCACGCAGGAGGTGTTCGGCGGCATGACGACCGTCGCGCTCGGCTACACCAAGGGCAGCGACCGCGTCGGCAAGCACAACGCGCCCGAGTTCTCCGACACCGCGCGCCACTGGCAGTACCGCTTCGGCGTCACCCAGGTGCTGACGTCGCGCTGGCTCGCGAGCTTC
>JASLGD010000289.1 GCA_030150305.1 Caldimonas sp.
GCCGCAGCGGCGCCTGGCGATCAAGACCTTCGTGCGCAGCGAGACGCAGGGCACGATCCGCGAGGCCGTGCTGCGCGAGTTGAAGCGCGGCGGCCAGTGCTACTTCCTGCACAACGAGGTCGAGACGATCCAGAACCGGCTCGAGAAACTCCAGCTGCTGCTGCCCGAGGCGCGCATCGCGATCGCCCACGGCCAGATGCCCGAGCGCGAGCTGGAGGCCGTGATGCGCGACTTCGTCGCCCAGCGCATCAACGTGCTGCTGTGCTCCACCATCATCGAGACGGGCATCGACGTGCCCACGGCCAACACCATCCTCATGAGCCGCGCCGACAAGTTCGGCCTGGCGCAGCTGCACCAGCTGCGCGGACGCGTCGGCCGCTCGCACCACCAGGCCTACGCGTACCTGATGGTGCCCGACGTCGAGGGCCTCTCGAAGGCGGCGGCGCAGCGACTCGAGGCGATCCAGCAGATGGAAGAGCTCGGCTCGGGCTTCTACCTCGCGATGCACGACCTCGAGATCCGCGGCGCCGGCGAGGTGCTCGGCGAGCACCAGAGCGGCAACATGATGGAGGTCGGCTTCCAGCTCTACAACGACATGCTCGCCGAAGCGGTGCGGTCGCTGAAGAACGGCCGCGAGCCCGACCTGCTCGCGCCGCTTTCCGCGGTCACGGAGATCAACCTGCACGCGCCGGCGCTGCTGCCCGACGCGTACTGCGGCGACGTCCACATCCGCCTCTCGCTCTACAAGCGGCTCGCGAGCGCGACGCGCGCCGAGCAGATCGACGCGATGCTCGACGAGATCACCGACCGCTTCGGCAAGCTCCCGCCGCAGGCGCAGGCGCTCTTCGACGTCCACCGGCTGCGCGTGCTCGCGAAGAGCTACGGCGTCGCCAAGATCGACGCCGGCGATGCGCTGACGACGATCACGTTCGCGGCGAACGCGCCGGTCGATCCGGCGCGCATCATCGAGCTCGTGCAGAAGAACCGCTTCGTTCGCCTGGCCGGCAACGACAAGCTGCGGATCGAGGTCGGCGCGAAGACGGTCCGCGAGCGCGTCCAGCTCGTCCGCGACATCCTGCGCTCGCTCGGGCAACCGAAGGTGCTCGAGGCGGCATGAGCCCAGCGAGCGACGCCGGCGAACGCGAGGTCGCGCACGGGCTCTTCGTCCGCGGCATCGACGCGCCGCTTCGCCTCGCCGACTTCGGGCTCGTCGCGTTCGACATGGACTCGACGCTGATCTCGATCGAGTGCGTCGACGAGATCGCCGCCGTCGCCGGGAAGAAGGCCGAAGTGGCGGCGATCACCGAGGCGGCGATGCGCGGCGAGATCGCCGACTACAAGGACAGCCTGCGCCGTCGCGTCGCCTTGCTGCGCGGCGTTCCGGCGGCGGCGCTGCAGACAGTCTACGACGAGCGGCTGCGCTTCAATCCCGGCGCCGAGCGCCTCGTCGCGGCGTGCAAGGCTGCCGGGCTGAAGACGCTCCTCGTCTCGGGCGGCTTCACGTTCTTCAGCGACCGCGTCCGCGATCGCCTCGGCATCGACTTCACGCGCAGCAACGTGCTCGAGGTCGCCGACGGCGCACTGACGGGTCGAGGGCGTGAAGGAGCCGTCCTGACCGGCCGGCTCGTCGACCAGCCGTGGGGCGACATCTGCGACGGCGCAGAGAAGAAGAAGATGCTGCTCGAGACGTGCGCCGCAGTCGGCGTCGACCCGCTGCGCGCGATCGCGATCGGCGACGGCGCCAACGACCTGCCGATGATGGCCGCCGCTGGTCTCGCGGTCGCGTACCACGCCAAGCCGAAGGTACGCGCGGCGGCGAACGTCGCGATCGACAGCGGCGGGCTCGACCGCCTGCTCGAAGTCGTCCGGCCCTAGCGACGTCGACGCGCGCGCGGCGCGGTCACGAGGCGTTCGGCGTGCGCTCGGCGTCGCGGCGCGCCTCGGCCTTGGCGCGGATCGCGCGCAAGGTCGTCCGGCTCGTGATGACGTCGGTCGCGAGCTTGACGTGGATCAGCGCCGGCCGGCCGCACGCGAGCGCGGCCACGAGCGCCGGCTCGAACTCGGCGGTGCGCTCGACGCGGTCGGAGGCCCACCAGCCGAACGCGCGCGCGAGCGCGGCGAAGTCGGGGTTGCCGAGGTCGGACCCGGAGACGCGACCGGGGTACTCGCGCTCCTGGTGCATCCGGATCGTCCCGTAGCTGCCGTTGTCGACGACGACGGAGACGAGCCGCTTCGCACCGTACGCGATCGCGGTCGCCATCTCCTGAGAGGTCATCAGGAAGTCGCCGTCGCCGGCGAGGTTGATCACCGTGCGATGCGGCTCGAGCAGCGCAGCGGCTACGGCGGCGGGCAGCCCGTAGCCCATCGCGCCCGACGTCGGCGCGAGCTGCGTACGGCCGGCGTGGCGCAAGCCCGCGTAGCGGTGGAAGCGGTGCAGCCAGCCGCTGAAGTTGCCGGCGCCGTTCGTGAACACCGCCTCGGCGGCGACGTGGCGATCGATCGCGCGCACGACCTCGGCCATGTCGAGCGGCTCGATCGGCTGCGATGCGCGGTTGGCTTCGAAGTCGGCGTGCGCGGCGTCGCTCCACGCGCGCCAGCGGATCGCCTCGGGAGGCGCGAGCGCGGCGAGCGCGGGACCGACGTGCGCCATCGCCGCGTGGACGAGCAGGTCGCCGGCGTAGACGCGACCGAGCTCCTCGGCGCCGGCGTGGACGTGGACGAGCCTTTGCGTCGGCCGCGGCGGCGCGAGCAGCTCGTAGCCACCGGTCGTCATCTCGCCGAGACGCGCGCCGATCGCGACGACGAGGTCGGCGTCCTCGATGCGCGCGGCGAGCTTCGGATGGATGCCGATGCCGACGTCGCCGGCGTAGCTCGGATGGCGGTTGTCGAACACGTCCTGGAAGCGGAACGCGCAGCCGACCGGCAGCTGCCACGCGGCGGCGAACCGCTCGAGCGCGGCGCACGCCTCGGCGGTCCAGCCGCTGCCGCCGACGATGACGAACGGACGCTCGGCGCCGAGCAGGAGCTCGCGCAATCGCATCATCGCTTCGCCCGGCGGCGCCGCGAGCGCCGGCTCGATGCGCGGCAGCACCGCGGCCGCGGTCGGCGCGCGCAGCATGTCCTCGGGCAGCGCGAGCACGACCGGGCCCGGCCGCCCCTGCATCGCGACGTGGAAGGCGCGGGCGACGTACTCCGGGACCCGATCGGCGTCGTGGATCTCGCCGACCCACTTGGCGAAGCCGAGCGTCCCCGGACCGAACATGTGCGTGTAGTCGACTTCCTGGAACGCTTCGCGGTCGCGCTGGTCGCTCGCGACCTGGCCGATGAAGAGGACCATCGGCGTCGAATCCTGGAACGCGGTGTGCAGGCCGATGGCGGCGTTGCTCGCACCCGGCCCGCGGGTGACGAAGCAGAGGCCAGGACGCCCCGTCAGCTTGCCCTGCGCCTCGGCCATGTTGCTCGCGCCGCCTTCGTGGCGGCAGCTGACGAAGCGGATCGCGTCGCGGTGCTCGTAGAAACCGTCGAGGACGGCGAGGAAGCTTTCGCCGGGGACGCCGAAGACGGTCGTCGCGCCCTGCGCGACGAGCGCCTCGACCAGGGCATGGCCGGCGGGCCGCGTGGACGCTGGACGGTGGGTCATGGCAATCGGGTGGCGAGCGCGGCGGCGATGGCGCGAGTGTGCCTGCGCCGCGCGTGCACGCCGCGATCAGGGTTCCCCCGAACTCGCTAATTCACCGACTGGTGAATTACGATCGTGCCATGCCTCCCCGGTCCGGATCGGTCGTCGAGTTTCGTCCGCGCGACGCCGACCGCACGCGCGAGGAGATCCTGCGCGCGGCGATGGCCGAGTTCGCCGACCACGGCTTCGGCGGCGCGCGCATGGAGGCGATCGCCGAGCGCGGCAAGGTCGACAAGAAGCTCATCTACTACTACTTCGCCGGCAAGGACGAGCTCTTTCTCGCCGTCCTCGAGCAGAGCTACGCCGACATCCGCGCTGCCGAGCACGCGCTGCATCTCGAGGCGAGCGACCCGCTGCACGCGATCGAGACGCTGGTCGCGTTCACCTGGCAGCACTACCTGCGCCATCCCGAGTTCCTGGCGCTGCTCAACAGCGAGAACCTGCACCGCGCCGGCCACCTCAAGCGCTCGCGCCGCGTCCGCCAGCTGAACTCGCCGTTGATCGACGTCCTCGCCGACGTCCTCGCGCGCGGCGAGGCGAAAGGAACGCTGCGCCGCGGCATCGACCCGATGCAGCTCTACATCTCGATCGCGGGGCTCGCCTACTTCTACCTCTCGAACAAGCACACGCTCGGCGCGATCTTCGGCCGCGACCTGATGGCGCCGGAGGCGCTCGCCGAACGGCTCGCGCACATGACCGAGGTCGTGCTCGGCTATGTCCGCCCGCCCTCGTCCGCAGCGCGCAAGGCGCGCGCCACAGGCACAACACGTGCCGCATCCTCAGCAAGAACCAGGAGACCCGCATGAATCGCATCCCCCTCGGCCGCCACCTCGCTGCCGCCGCGCTGCTCGCCGTCGCGGCCGGCAGCGCGAGCGCGCAGAACTGGAAGCCGGCGCATCCGATCAACCTGATTGTGCCGTGGGCGGCCGGCGGATCGACCGACCAGGTGACGCGCGTCACCGCGGCCA
>JASLGD010000378.1 GCA_030150305.1 Caldimonas sp.
CTCGGCGGCACGCTTGGAAAATACGCGGAGAAGGAACTAAAGGGCAAGTCTGTGGCCGTCGTCGATGACCGTTCGGCCTATGGCCAAGGCGTCGCTGAGGAGTTCGCCAAGGGCCTAAAAGGCGCGGGTGGCAAGGTTGCGGATACGCAGTACACGAACGACAAAGCCACGGACTTCACCGCAATCCTGACGGCGATCAAGGCGAAAAACCCCGACGTGGTCTTCTACGGCGGCATGGACGCACAGGCCGGCCCGATGATCCGGCAAATGCAGCAACTGGGCATCAAGGCCAAGTTGGTTGGCGGCGACGGCATCTGCTCGGCCGAACTGGCCAAGCTCGCCGGCACCGCCATGGCCGACGGACAAGTCATCTGCGCGGAGGCCGGCGGCGTCGATCCCAGCGGCAAACCTGCGATGGACAAGTTTTACGCCGACTACAAGAAGAAGTTTGGCACCGACGTTCAGCTTTACGCTCCGTACGTCTACGACGCGGTGATGGTCATGGTAGCCGCCATGGAGAAGTGCAACTCTTCCGACCCAAAGGTCTATCTGCCGTGCCTGCAGAAGACCGACTACAAGGGCGTCACCGGCCACATCGCCTTCGACGACAAGGGCGATATCAAGAACGGCGCGCTCACGCTCTACACGTACAAGGACGGCAAGAAGTCGGCTATCGCCGTCGTGCATTGAGCGGGTCCACCTTTGCAGTGATGGGCGCCTGCGGGCGCCCTTTTTCATGCGGGAATGACACGAAGAGACCCATGGCCGCAGCCACGTCGTCGTGGGCCATCCATGAATGCTGATGGCGCCGCCTTGCCGACCACGGGTGCTACCTGCCATGCCGGAAGAGATCGAGGGCGCGCGGTATCCGCCACGAGGTGCTGGACGGAAGACCGACGCCATATATCGACAGAGGCGCCTAAGAACGAAGAGATGAAGTCATGCACTGAACATCGAATAGTCGCAACAGAAGCAGCCCTGCGCGCTGCTTTCTTTGGACAATTTCACGCTTCCGCACCAGTCATTAGCGTGTTCATCAGCCGCAACCCTTGGCAGCAATAGGATCGACCAAGATCAACACCGCGCATGAGAAAGCAGCTCAAAAGCATCCTCCAAGTGCCTGCCAACGCGACGGTTGCGCTACTTCTTCTGGTCGGGCGGTCGTCAGATAGGACGCTTCGCTGAAATCAAAACGGCGCCCTCGGGCGCCGTTTTGATTGGTGGCATGGCGGCCGCCTCTTTCGAAGAGCGCCTTACTTCTTCGCCTTGTAGTCGGCCTTGGCCTTGTCGTGCGCGGCCTCGGCGTCGGCCATCGTCTTGTCGTGCGCCGCCTTCGCGTCCTTCTTGCACTGGCTCTTGGCGTCGCCGCTCATCGTGCCGCATTGCGCCATCGCCGACTTCTCGTCGGCCTTGGCCTGCTTCTTCGCCGCGGCGTAGCTGTCGTCGGCCTGCTTCATCTCGGCCTTGGCGGCGTCGTTGGCGGCCACCGCCGGAAACGCGGACGTCATCGCGGCGAGGACGCCGGCGAGCAGGATCGCGTGCTTGTTCGTCATGTCAATCTCCTTCGTGTTTGACGAGTGCCGCCTGCGCGGCGCCTCGCTGTCGAGCCATTTGGCGGCGCGGATCATAGAAGCGCGCCGACGCGTTTCGTGGCGTTCGACGCGAAACGCGCGCTTGTCCGACGCGACGGTTCGCGCTGTCCGACAACACGGGTGCCGGCGCGCTACCATGGCCGCATCGTCGGGCTCCGGAGCGCTTCTCGTGCGACCCCTGATCCTCGCCAGCTGCGTCGGCACCGCCTTGCTCGCGCTCTACTCGTGCTCGATGCAGGCGTCGGTGACGACCGACGACAAGGGACGCATCGTCGAGCTCTCGTCGCTGCGCGTCGGCTCGACGCTGTCGAGCTGGGCGATCGAGATGCTCGTCGTCGGCGGCCAGCTCGCGATCGAGCTGCGCCGCATCCGCCCGGGCGGCACGATGACGCGAACGCGCGAAGACTGCCCGGTCGACGTCTCGAACGGCGTCATCGCGTCGGCGTGACCTCGGGCGCGGCGAGCGCGTCGCGCAGCAACGCGGCACGCGCGTCGCGGAGGCCGCTCCAGCGCCGGGCCTCGACACGATCGCTCGCGGCTCGCGCCGCGTCGTCCGCGTAGCCGAGCTGGAACGCGAGGTAGGCGGCGCGGCTGAACGCGAGCAGCGCGTCGGGCACGGCACTGCCGCGCGCGGCGCCGACGCGCGCAGCGATCGCCAGCTCTTCGTCGCGTGATACGACGCCGCGCTCGACGTCGTCGGCAACGGCGAGCGCGAGCTCGCGCTCTGGGACGCGCTCGTGTTCGGGCTCGCGCGCTAGCCGCCTCGCGTTGAGAATCCGCGGGGCAGCGCGGCAGGCGAGGGCGCGGACGTCGGCGAGGAGGGGTGTCGAAGTGCGGAGATCGATGCGACGAGGCGGATTCCCTTCCTGGCTGGTGGTGCTGGCCGCGATCGCCACCGGCGCCGAGGCGAGCTTCGCCGCGCCTTCCGAATCGCCTGCAGTTGCGGCGACGCTGCCTGCCGACGACCCGCCATCGGCGCCCGAGACGTGGGCGGTCCACGGCCAGCTCACGAACGTGACGCAAGGCCATCCGACGTTTCGTTCGCCCTACCTCGGAGCGAACAGCCTTCGACCCGACGGCCGGACCGAGGAGACGACCGACGCGACGCTCTACCTCGGCGTGCGCCCGTGGCGCGGCGCCGAGCTCTGGCTCAATCCGGAGCTCGACCAGGGGCGCGGCCTCGACAACACGGTCGGCGTCGCAGGCTTTCCG
>JASLGD010000395.1 GCA_030150305.1 Caldimonas sp.
GATTGCTAGACTGCTCCGCAATCCGCAGACCGACCACCTCCAGGAGACGACATGCACTTCGCCCGACGGATCGCCATCTTCGGCGCCGCCGCAGCCGCGCTGGTCGCGGCCCCCGCGTTCGCCCAGCAGAAGCTCGACTTCATCCTCAACTGGGTGCCCGGCGGCGACCACGCGCCGTACTACTACGCCAAGAAGATGGGCTGGTACAAGGACGCCGGCATCGACCTCAACCTCGAGCCCGGCAAGGGCTCGGCGGTCGCGGTGCAGAAGGTCGCTGCCGGAGCCAATCCGATCGGCCTCGCCGACATGGCCAACGCGCTGACGCTGCGCGGCAAGGGCGCCGACACGGTCGGCGTCTTCAACGTCTACGCCAACTCGCCGCAGGGCCTCTACTGGCTGAAGAGCTCGGGCATCAAGTCGGTCAAGGACCTCGCCGGCAAGAAGATCGGCAACCCGGCAGGCGACGGCGCACGCACGATCTGGCCGGCGCTCGCCAAGGCGAACGGCATCGACGCGAACTCGGTGACGTGGGTCAACATCGACGCCAACTCGAAGCTCGCGGCGCTGAAGGCGCACTCGATCGACGCGACGACCTCCTTCTACAACATCCACCACATCTTCCAGAAGGAGCTCGGCGACGACATGGGCTTCGTCGCCTGGAAGGACGCCGGGCTCAACACGTACGGCAACACCGTGATCGTCAACGGCGACTTCCTGAAGAAGAACAAGCCGCTCGTGGCGGCGTTCGTCAAGGTCACGCAGAAGGCGTTCGCGGCGTGCGTCGCCAAGCCCGAGCCGTGCGTGCAGGCGCTCGTCGAGGCGAACGGCGCGCTGCAGTTCGAGAACGAATTGCAGAACTGGCGCCTGGTCGAGGTGCTGATGAGCGACAAGTTCTCGAAGACGGTCGCGCTCGGCGTTCTCGACGACGCCCGCATGGCCGCCGACTACGACCTCGTCAAGACCTACATCGGGCTCGACGCGCCGTACGACGTCAAGACGGCGTACACCAACGAGTTCCTCGACCGCTCGATCAAGATGACGAAGTGACTTCGCGCGGCGGCGCCACGCGAAGCAACACCATGACCGCGCCACGCATCCAGACCACCGTCGTCGGCTCGTACCCGGTCCCCGACTGGCTCGTCGCAGCGCCCTCGGAGCAGGCGCTCGCCGACGCGACGCGCGTCGTCATCGCGACGCAGGAGCAGGCCGGCGTCGACGTCGTCTGCGACGGCGAGCTGTACCGGTTCGACGTCAACCACCCCGAGACGAACGGGATGATCGAGTACTTCGTGCGGCCGATGCACGGCATCCGCCACGAGCTGACGTTCGACGAGATCACCGCGTATCGGTCGCTGCCCGGGATGCGCTTTCGCACGCGACCGCCCGGCGTCGTCGACGGTCCGGTCGCGAGCGGGACGCTCGACCTGCCGCTCGCGTGCCAGCGCGCCAAGGCGCTGGCGACGCATCGCTTCAAGTTCACCGTCACCGGCCCGCACATGCTCGCCAAGACGCTGCTGAACCGGCACTACCGCGACACGCCCGAGCTCGCGCACGCGATCGCCGACGTGCTTGCCGAGCAGGTCCGCCAGCTCGACGCCGACGTCGTCCAGCTCGACGAGGCGAACCTCCCCGGCCATCCCGAGGAATGGGAGTGGGCCGCGTCGGCGATCAACCGCGTCCTCGACGCGGTGCCGACGACTCCGGCGGTGCACCTGTGCTTCGGCAACTACGGCGGCCAGTCGGTCCAGCATGGCACGTGGGACCGATTGCTCGCGTACCTCAATGCGCTGCATGCCGACCACGTCGTCCTCGAGTGCGCGCACCGGCCGGCAGACGAGCTCGCGGTCTTCAAGGGGCTGCGGCCCGAGATCGGCTTCGGCCTCGGCGTCGTCGACATCAAGGCGACCGAGGTCGAGTCGGCCGACGCGGTGGCGCGCGCGATCGAGCGCGCCGAGCAGACGCTCGGCGCCGGGCGCGTGCGCTACATCCACCCCGACTGCGGCTTCTGGATGCTCAAGCGCGGCATCGCCGACGCCAAGATCCGCGCCCTCGCGCGCGGTCGCGACCTCTACGAAGGCCGGGCGCAGTGACGGCGAGCGCGTCGGAGATGTCCGACGCCGGCTCGGCGCCTCGGCCGACAGCGACGGCGCCGCGCGACCGATGAAGCGGTCTGCTGCTTGCCAGGACAATCGCTCGGCGGGCGGCGACGGAGGCGCGTGATGGGCAACATCAAGATCTACCTCGTGGAGGACAGCTCCGTCATCCGCGAGAACCTGATCGACGCGCTGCACGAGAACGCGCCGATCGAAGTCGTCGGCACGGCCGAGGACGAGCGCTCGGCGCTCGCGTGGCTTCGCGACCGCAGCCACGCGTGCGACCTCGCGATCGTCGACATCTTCCTGAAGAACGGCTCGGGCCTCGGCGTCCTGAAAGGGATGGGCGAGCTGCCCGACGCGCCGGTGCGCGTCGTCCTCAGCAATCACGCCACGCCGGAGATCCGCGCCAAGTGCCAGCAGCTCGGCGCCACCAAGGTGTTCGACAAGTCGAACGAGCTCGACGAGATGCTCGGCTGGCTCAACCGCTACGCGCGAAGCGATCGCGGAGTTGCTGCGTTGCGTTCCTGAACACGCCGAGGTCGCTGCCGACGGCGACGAAGGTCGCCCCCATCGCGAGGTAGCGTCGCGCGTCGGCCTCGACCGGCGCCAGGATTCCGCTCGGCTTGCCCGCGGCCTTCGCCTTCGCCAAGATCTGGCCGATCGCCTCCTGGACGCTCGGATGGTCGGGCTGGCCGAGGTGGCCGAACGCAGCGGCGAGGTCCGACGGGCCGACGAAGATGCCGTCGACGCCGTCGACCGCGGCGATCTCCGCGGCGGCGTCGAGCGCTGCACGGCTCTCGATCTGCACCAGCACGCAGATCTGCGAATTGATCTCGCGGAAGTAGTCGGCGACGGTGCCGAAGCGATTGCTTCGCTGCGAGACCGAGACGCCGCGCACGCCCGCGGGCGGATAGCGCGTCGCGGCGACGGCGCGGCGCGCGTCGTCGGCGGTCTGCACGAACGGGATCAGGAAGTTGTAGAAGCCGGCGTCGAGCAGCCGCTTGATCTCGACCGTCTCGTTCCACGACGGCCGCACGATCGGCGCGCTCGCGCTGTCCTTCAGCGCCATCAGCTGCGGGATGAAGGTGCGGACGTCGTTCGGCGAGTGCTCGCCGTCGAGGAGCAGCCAGTCGAAGCCGGCGATGCCGAGCACCTCGGTCGTGATCGGGTTGGCGAGCGAGCACCAGCAGCCGATCAGCGTCTCGCCGGCGAGAAGCCTCTCCTTGAACGCGTTCGGAAACGGGCGGTACGGTTGGACGGTCATCGGGTGCTCCTCGCTGCGCGCGGCGGTCATCGGACGAGGCAGGGGCGCTTGGGATCGAAGCGCCAGCCGGGGATCAGGTCCTGCATCGCGATCGCGTCGTCGCGCGAACCGAGGCCGTGCTCGCGGTAGAGCGCGTGCGCTGCCTCGACCGCGTCGAGGTCGAGCTCGACGCCGAGCCCGGGCGCGGTCGGCACCTGCACGTGGCCGCCCTTGATCTGCAGCGGCTCCTTCGTCAGCGCCTGGCCGTCCTGCCAGATCCAGTGGGTGTCGATCGCGGTGACGCGGCCCGGGGCGGCCGCGGCGACGTGGGTGAACATCGCGAGCGAGACGTCGAAGTGGTTGTTCGAGTGCGAGCCCCACGTCAGGCCCCAGTCGCGGCACGTCTGCGCGACGCGCACCGAGCCGGCCATCGTCCAGAAGTGCGGGTCGGCGAGCGGAATGTCGACCGCCTGCAGCGAGAGCGCGTGGACGAGCTGGCGCCAGTCGGCCGCGACCATGTTGGTCGCCGTCGGCAGCCCGGTCGCGCGCCGGAACTCGGCGAGCACCTCGCGGCCCGAGAAGCCGTCCTCGGCGCCGCACGGGTCCTCGGCGTACGCGAGGACGCCGCGCATGTCGCGCATCAGGCGCACCGCTTCGGCGAGCAGCCAGCCGCCGTTCGGGTCGAGCGTGACGCGCGCCGACGGAAAGCGCTCGTGCAGCGCGCGCACCGCGTCGCACTCGGCGTCGCCGGCGAGGACGCCGCCCTTCAGCTTGAAGTCGTTGAAGCCGTAGCGCGCGCTCGCCGCCTCGGCGAGGCGAACGATCGCTTCGGGCGTCATCGCCGGTTCGTGGCGCAGGCGAAGCCAGTCGTCGCGCGCGCCGTCGCCGCACGCGTACGGCATCGGCGTCGCGCGCCGGTCGCCGACGAAGAAGAGGTAGCCGAGCACCTCGACCGACGCGCGCTGCTGCCCTTCGCCGAGCAGCGCGGCGACGGGAAGGCCGAGGTGCTGGCCGAGCAGGTCGAGCAACGCCGACTCGATCGCGGTGACGACGTGGATCGTCGTCCGCAGGTCGAACGTCTGCAGCCCGCGGCCGCCGGCGTCGCGGTCGGCGAAGCGCGCGCGGACGTCGGCGAGCACGCGCTGCAGCTCGCCGATCGGGCGGCCGACGACGAGCGTCGCCGCGTCCTCGAGCGTCTTCGTGATCTTCTCGCCGCCGGGCACCTCGCCGACGCCGGTGCGCCCGGCGCTGTCGCCGACGATGACGAGGTTGCGCGTGAAGAACGGTGCGTGCGCGCCGCTCAGGTTGAGCAGCATCGAATCGCGGCCGGCGACCGGGACGACGCGAAACGTGCGGACGACCGGGCTCGCGCCGGCGGCGTCGTGGAGCGGGGCTGCGGGCGGCATGCGTTCAGTCGGCGGTGATCTTGCCGGTCTCGATCACCGTCTTCCAGCGCGCGTACTCGGCGGCCTGCATCGCGGCGAACTGCTCGGGCGTGCTCGCGACGATCTCGAAGCCGAGGTCGAGCAGCCTCGGCTTGACCTCCGGATCATTGAGCGCGGCGATGATCGACGTGCTGAGCGTCTTCTTCACGTCGGGCGCGAGACCCTTCGGCGCGGCGATCGCCTGCCACGAGTAGACGTCTGCGCCCTTCACGCCCGACTCGGCGAGCGTCGGCACGTTCGCCAGCAGCGGCGAGCGCCTGTTGCCGGTGACGGCGAGCGCGCGCAGCTTGCCGGCCGCGACGTGCGGCAGGACGACGTTGATGTTCTGGAACGACGCCTGGACGACGCCGCCGAGGAGATCGTTCAGCGCCGGCGCGCCGCCCTTGTACGGGACGTGCAAGCCGTGCGTCCCGGTGCGCTGCCAGAACAGCTCGGCGGTCAGGTGGTCCGACGAGCCGTTGCCCGACGATGCGAAGGTGATCTTGTTCGGCGTCTGCTTCAGCGCCGCGACGACGTCGTCGACGCTTCTGTACGGCGAGCTTGCCGGAACGACGAGGACGTTGGGCGCCTGCACGAGCACGCTGAGCAGGTCGATGTCCTTCTGGATGTCGTACGGGAGGTTCTTGATCAGGTGCGGCGTGATGACGAACGGCCCGAGCGACGACACGATCAACGTGTAGCCGTCGGGCGCGGCGCGCTTGACCATGCCCATGCCGATCGTCCCGGTCGCGCCCGCGCGGTTGTCGATGACGAACGTCTGATGCAGCTGCTCCTGCAGCTTGGCGGCGAGGACGCGCGCGATCATGTCGGTCGACCCGCCGGGCGGGAACGGGACGACGATCGTCACCGTGTGGTCTGGGGATGCAGCCCGCGCGGGAAGCGCCGCCGTCGTCGCGACGACGGCGACGAAAGCCAGGAAGAGTCGGCGAAAGGAGCGCATGGCAGTTGGAAGTGGCGGCTGGGATGAGATCAGTCATCGTACAACATCGGCCGCGACGACTGCATGGCCTAGCGTTCGACGGCAGGCCCGGCACCGCCGGCCGGCCCAGGCTGCGCCGCTCGCCGCCACCGTTCACGGCTGTTCGCCAGGTGCGTGCGGACCGCTGCGCGCGCCGCTTCGGGATCCTGGTTGACGATCGCGACGAGCAGGCTCTCGTGCTCGGCATGGACCCGACGCAGGTAGTTCTGCCGCGCCTCGTCGGTCGCGGCGCCCGGGTCGAGGCGCGCCCGCGGGATCATTGCCGTGCCGAGCGTCTGCAGCAGCTGGACGAAATGGGCGTTCTGGGTCGCCCGCATGATCTCGAGGTGAAACTCGAAGTCAGCGCCTACTGCATTGCGCTTGGCTTCGGTTGCGGCAACGAACGCGTCGAGCGCCTCGCGCATGCGCGCGAGGTTGGCCGGCGTGCGCCGCTGCGCCGCGAGCCCGGCCGCCTCGACTTCCACCCCGATCCGCAGCTCGAGCATCGCGATGACGTCGTCGAGCGTCGCGAGCTGCTCGCGCGCGATGCGAAAGCTCAGCGGCGTCGGCGGCGCGACCACGAACGTGCCGACGCCATGCCGCGTCTCGACCAAGCCGCCGGCCTGCAGCCGCGAGATCGCCTCGCGCACGACGGTGCGGCTGACCGAGAACTCGGCCATCAGGTCGGCTTCCGTCGGCAGCTTGTCGCCGGCGGCGAGCGCGCCCGAGCGGATCCGCTTGCCGAGCGAGTCGACGAGCTCGTGCGCGAGCTTGGGTGGGCGGCGCTGGAGCGTGGCAGCGGTCATCTGCGGAAAACCCCGAGCCGGGCGGCCTTGACTTGGGTCGCTGCCGGTCTACGATGTTGTACGACAACCGACGACTCGCCGCAAGCCCTGCCCAGCACCCGTGACCGCTCCCGCCTCGTCCGCTCCCGGCGCGCCGCCGTTTCGTCGGCTGCTCCTGACCGGCGCCGCCGGCGGCTTGGGCCGCGCGCTTCGTCCGCGGCTCATGCGCCAGTGTGCGACGCTGCGCGTCTCCGACATCGCCGATCTCGGCGCCGCCGCGCCCGGCGAGGAGGTCGTCGCCGCGCGGCTCGAGGACGCCGACGCGGTGCTCGCCCTGCTCGCCGACGTCGACGCCGTCGTCCATCTCGGCGGCGTCTCGGTCGAGGGTCCGTTCGAGCCGATCCTGCGCGCCAACATCGTCGGCGTCCACCACCTCTACGAAGCGGCGCGTCGCCAGGGCGTGCGACGGATCGTGTTGGCGAGCTCGAATCACGTCACCGGCTTTTATCGACAGGACGAAGTCGTCGCGCCCCACGACCCGATGCGGCCTGACGGCAACTACGGCGTCAGCAAGGCGTTCGGCGAGTTGCTGTCGCGCTTCTACTTCGATCGCTACGGCATCGAGACCGTGTGCCTGCGGATCGGCTCGTCGTTCCCGGAGCCGAAGGACCGCCGCATGCTCGCGACGTTCCTCAGCTACGACGATCTCGAGCGTCTCGTCGTCGCCTCGCTCACGGCACCGGTCGTCGGCCACACGGTGGTTTACGGCGTCTCCGACAACGCACGCACGTGGTGGGACAACACCGCGGCGCGCCATCTCGGCTATCGGCCGCAGGACAGCTCCGAGCGCTTCCGCGCCGCGATCGAAGCGCGCGAGCCCGCGGCCGATCCGGGCGATCCCGCCGCGCTCTTCCAGGGCGGCGGCTTCGTCACCCGCGGACCGTACGACCACTGACCCGGCACTCCCGAAGGAGACACGAAGATGCGACGCTCCCTCCGACTCGGACTTCTCGCCGCCGCGCTCGCCGCACTGGCGTCGGCGACGGCGTTCGCGCGCGACTTCCGCTCGGCCGACGTCCACGCCAAGGACTTCCCGACCAACATGGCCGTCAAGTTCATGGGCGAGCAGCTGTCGGCGGCGACCGGCGGCAAGGACAACATCAAGATCTTCGGCGACAGCGCGCTCGGCTCCGAGAAGGACACCGTCGAGCAGGTCAAGCTCGGCGCGATCGACATGGTGCGTGTCAGCACCGCGACGTTCCACGGCATCGTTCCCGAGTCGATGATCCCGTCGCTGCCGTTCCTCTTTCGCGACCTCGATCATTTCCGCAAGGCGATGTACGGTGCGCCCGGCGACAGGATCCTCGCCGCGTTCGATCGCGCCGGCTTCGTCGGCCTGTGCCTGTACGAGAGCGGCGCCCGCTCGCTGTACGCCAAGAAGCCGATCAGGAGCGTCGCCGACGTCAGGGGGCTGAAGGTGCGCGTGCAGCCGTCGGACCTGATGGTGAGCATGATCGGCGCGATGGGCGCGTCGGCGACGCCGATGCCGTTCGCCGAGGTCTACACCGCGCTGAAGACCGGCCTCATCGACGCCGCCGAGAACAACATCCCCTCGTACGAGGAGACCAAGCACTTCGAATCCGCGCCGGTCTTCTCCGAGACCGGCCACGTCATGACGCCCGAGGTCGTCGTCTTCTCGAAGAAGGTCTGGATGACGCTCGCGCCCGAGGAGCAGGCTGCGCTTCGCAAGGCGGCGAAGGACTCGGTGCCGTACTACGTGAAGCTGTGGGACGCCAAGGAGAAGGACGCGCGCGCGGCCGTCCTGAAGAGCGGCGCGCGCATCGTCCCGGCGAGCGAGATCGACCGCAAGAGCTTCGTCGACGCGGAAAAGCCGGTCTGGGACAAGTTCGCGACGACGCCCGAGCTCAAGCAGCTGCTCCAGGACATCCTCGCCACCAGGTAGCGGGTCGCTCGCATGGAGTGGCTGACGCTGCTGAGCGCGCGCCTCTCGCGCTGGGTGCTGCACGCCGCGTGCGCGTGCCTGGCGTTGCTCGGCCTCGTCGTCGTCTACGGCGTCGTCCTGCGTTACGCGTTCAACGCGGCGCAGCCGTACGTCGAGCAGGTCGCGCTCCTGATGGTGATCTCGGTGGCGATGTTCGGCGCCGCTGCGGGCGCGCGCGAGTCGGGCCACATCGGCCTCGACTCGGTCGTCAAGGCGCTGCCGGCGAGGATGCAGTCCGCCGTCCACGCCATCGTCGAGCTGCTGATCCTCGCCTTCGCGGTGCTCCTCTTCTGGGGCAGCGCGCACATGGCGGCGTCGACCTGGCACGACACCATCCCGACGCTCGGCGTCTCGGAGGCGATCCGCTACGTGCCGCCGATCGTCGCGGCGGTGCTGATCGCGATCTTCTCGATCGAGCATCTCGCAGCGCAGCTCCTGCGCGCGCCGGCGCCCTGAGCCATGGCGCTCGCCGTCCTCTGCGGCAGCTTCGTCGTCTTCCTCGTCCTCGGCGTTCCGGTGGCGTTCGCGATCGGCCTCAGCTGCCTCGCGACGTTCGCCGTCGAGGGCCTGCCGCTCGCGACGCCGATCCAGATGATGGTCTCGGGGATGAACGTGTTCTCGTTCCTCGCCATCCCGTTCTTCATCTTCTCCGGCGAGCTGATGCTGCACGGCGGCATCGCCGACAAGATCCTCGACTTCGCGCGCAGCCTCGTCGGCCATCTGAAGGGCGGGCTCGGCCTGGCCAACGTCGTGGCGAGCACGCTGTTCGGCGGCGTCTCCGGGTCGCCGGTCGCCGACACCTCGGCGATGGGCGGCGTGATGATCCCGCTCATGAAGCGCGAGGGCTACAGCGCCGACTACGCGGTCAACGTCACGACCCACGCATCGCTGACCGGCGCGCTGATGCCGACCTCGCACAACATGATCATCTACGCGTTCGCCGCGCAGAGCGCGGTGGGCGTGATCGACGGCCATTCGATCCGCGGCGTCTCGATCGGCGACCTGATGTTCGCCGGCCTCGTGCCGGTGTTCTGGATCATGGCGTGCATGCTGATCGCGGCGTACTGGCAGGCGGCGCGCAGCGGCTTCCCGCGTCGCGCCGACGGCAGCTCGATGGTCGAGCTCTTCCCCGGCTGGCCGGTCGTGCTGCGCACGTTCGTCGCCGCGATCCCGGGGCTGCTCGTGATCGCCGTGATCCTCGGCTGCGTGATGGGCGGGGTGACGACGGCGACCGAGGCGGCGGCGATCGCGGTCGCCTATTCGCTCTGCCTGACGGCACTCTTGTACCGGACGATGGACCGGACCAAGCTGCTGCGCTCGCTCGCCAAGGCCTCGAAGACGACCGGCGTCATCCTGCTCCTGATCGGCGTCTCGAACATGCTGCGCTGGCAGATGGCGTACCTCGAGATCCCCGAGGCGATCGAGTCGGCGCTCCTGCACGCGACGAGGGAGCCGTGGCTGATGCTGCTCTACATCAACATCATCCAGATCGTGCTCGGCATCTTCCTCGACATGGCGGCGCACATCCTGATCACGACGCCGCTCTTCCTGCCGCTCGCGATCCAGATGGGCGTCGGCCCGGTGCAGTTCGGGATGATGCTGCTGCTCAACTGCGCGCTCGGCCTCGTCCACCCGCCCGTCGGCACGGTGCAGTTCGTCGGCTGCGCGATCGCCGACATCTCGATCGGGCAGGCGACGCGAACGGCGTGGCCGTACTACCTCGCGATCTGGGTGGCGATCAATCTCGTCACGTACGTGACGGTGTTCTCGACCTGGCTGCCGTCGCTCATCACCGGACATCCGGTGTATTGAGCGGAACCGCGGCGCGGCGACGCGCGGCAACGCTCGATCGCGCAACAAAGGCACGAAGCGCGCGCGGGTGAGCGTGCGCGAACGCGCGCACGCACGCGGCCACCGCTACGATGGCCGGCCCTGAAGAACGACGCCGTCTCCATGCACCGCGCTGGTGATCACTCGGTTTTCTACCGCTACTTCCTTTACGGCTGGCTGTTTCGCGACGCGTGCGCGGGGAACTGGCTCGAGCGCTTCGCGTCGTTGCGCCACAACCGCGAGCAGGCGCGCTGGCTGCCGACGTACATGCTGCGCTGGCTCGTCACCGGAACGCTGCTGTTCGCGATCGCGTTCTTCTTCGAGGCGCTGCTGTCGAGCCCGGTGCTCGCTGCGGCGATGTACGTGCCCGCCGTGCTGACGCTGCCGTTCGAGCTCGTCACCGCGGTCTGCTGGGCGTGGCTGCGCTTCCGCTGAGCCGCGCGCGGCGCGTCCGGATCAGCCGGCCTGCCTGAGCGCAGTGACCTCGATCTCGATCTTCATGCGCGGATCGGCCAGCCCGGCCGACAGCATCGTCGCCGCCGGACGGACCTCGCCGAACCAGCGCCGCAGCACCGGCCAGCACGGCGCGAAGTCGGCGACCTCGGGCAGCAGGTAGCGCACGCGGACGACGTCGGCAACGCTCGCGCCGGCGTCGGCGAGCGCGGCCGCGATGTTCTTCATGCACTGCTCGGCCTGGGCGACGACGTCGTTCGAGATCGTCATCGTCGCGTAGTCGAATCCAGTCGTTCCGGAGACGAACACCCACGGCCCGGCGACGACCGCGCGCGAGTAGCCGATCTCGGCCTCGAAGGTCGATCCCGAGCTGATCAGCGTCCGTCCGCTCGCCATCGTCGCTGCTCCTCGCGTGCCGCCGCTTCGTCGACGCGGCAAAAGTGTATCGTCGGCGCACGGCGATCGCGCATGAAGAAGCTCCGCTCCGCCATCGTCCAGGAAGGCCTCGACCGCGCGCCGCACCGCGCGTTCCTGCGCGCGACCGGGATGAGCGACGACGACATGGGCAAGCCCGTCGTCGGCATCGTCAGCCAGCACGGCGAGAACACGCCGTGCTCGATGTCGCTCGGCCCGCAGGCCGACGCCGCGCGCCTCGGCGTCGCCGCGGCGCAGGGCGTCGCGGTGCCGTTCACGACGATCTCGGTCTCCGACGGCGTCTCGATGAACCACCGCGGCATGCGCATGAGCCTCGTCTCGCGCGAGCTGATCGCCGACTCGATCGAGGCGGTCATGCAGGGGCACCAGTACGACGCGCTGGTCGGCTTCGCCGGCTGCGACAAGACGCTGCCCGGCGTGATGATGGCCATGGCGCGCGTCAACGTGCCGAGCGTCTTCGTCTACGGCGGCGCGATGCTGCCGGGCCGCTGGCGCGGCCAGGACGTCACGATCCTGACGACGTACGAAGCCGTCGGCGCCGTGATCGCCGGTCGCATGAGCGAAGCCGAGCTCGAGCAGCTCGGCCACGCGTGCGCACCGACGCTCGGCTCTTGCCCGGGCCAGTTCACCGCCAACACGATGGCGATGGTCGCCGAGACGCTCGGCCTTGCGCTGCCCGGCTCGGCGATGCTGCCGGCGGCGTACGTCGAGCGCCTCGCGCTGGCGCGCAAGGCCGGCGCGCGCGCGACCGAGATCGTGCTGCACGGCGGGCCGCTGCCGCGCGATCTCGTCACGCGCAAGTCGCTCGAGAACGCGTGCGCCGCCGTCGCCGCCACCGGCGGCTCGACCAACGCTGCGCTGCACCTGCCGGCGATCGCGCACGAAGCCGGCGTGCGCTTCACGCTCGACGACGTCGCCGCGGTGTTCACGCGCACGCCGCTGATTGCCGACCTCCAGCCCGGCGGCCGCTATCTCGCGGTCGACCTCCACCGCGTCGGCGGCGTCGCGCCGGTGCTGAAGGCGCTGCTCGACGCCGGCCACCTGCACGGCGACACGCTCGCGCTCTCGGGTCGCACGCTCGCGGCCGAGCTCGCCGACGCGCCCGCGCCCGACGGCGACGTCGTGCGCGGCGCGGCGCACGCGCTCCTTCCCACCGGCGGCGTCGTCGTGCTGAAGGGCAACCTCGCCCCCGACGGCGCGCTGATCAAGATCGCGGGCTTGAAGTCGAGCGTGTTCGAAGGGCCGGCACGCGTCTTCGAGTGCGAGGAGGACTGCTTCGCAGCGGTGAGCGAGCGCAACTACCGCGAAGGCGACGTCCTCGTGATCCGCAACGAGGGCCCGCGCGGCGGCCCCGGCATGCGCGAGATGCTCGGCGTCACCGCGCTCGTCTACGGACAAGGGATGGGCGAGAAGGTCGCGCTGCTGACCGACGGGCGTTTCTCCGGCGCAACGCGCGGCCTCATGGTCGGCTACATCGGTCCCGAGGCCGCGCTCGGCGGGCCGATCGCGCTGCTCGAGGACGGCGACCGCGTCCGCATCGACGGCGACGAGCGTTCTCTCACGCTTCTCGTCGCCGACGACGAGCTCGCGCGGCGCCGCGCCGCCTGGCGGCCGCGCGACGCCGAGCGGCTGAGCGGCGTGCTCGAGAAGTACGCGAGGGTCGTCGGTCCGGCGCACCTCGGTGCAGTCACGCACTCGGGTCCGCGCGGCGATGCGACGTCCATGGATCACCGTCATCCTGAGCGAAGCGAAGGATCTCGCCCGCGCCAACGATGAGCTCCTTCGCTGACGCTCAGGACGACGGCGCAGCGGCGTACCACGTCTACGTCGCGTGCGCCGACAGCGCCGACATCGCCATCCTCGCGCTCGACCGCACGAGCGGCGCGCTGCGCGAGGTCGACCGCTTCGCGACCGGCGGGATGGTCATGCCGCTGGCGGTGCATCCCGATCGCCGCGTGCTCTACGCGTCGATCCGCTCCGAGCCGCTGCGCGTCGTCAGCCTCGCCATCGATCCGGCGAGCGGCCGCCTGCGCGAGCTCGGCAGCGCGCCGTTGCCGGCGAGCATGTGCTGGATCTCGACCGACGCGAGCGGCCGCTTCCTGCTCTCGGCGTCGTACGGCGGCAGCGTCGTCGCGGTGAGTCCGATCGGTGCCGACGGCGTCGCCCGCGGCGCTCGGCAGGTCGTCGCGACCGACGAGAAGGCGCACGCGTTCCAGGTCACGCCCGACAACCGCTTCGCGCTCGCGACGTGCCTCGGCGGCGGCGTCGTGCGCCAGTTCCGCTTCGACGCCGCGAGCGGCCGGCTCGACGACAACGATCCGCCCGCGTGGCACGCGCGCGCGGGCGCGGGCCCGCGCCACTTCGTCTTCCATCCGCGCGCGCCGTTCGTCTATCTGCTCAATGAGCTCGACGCGACGATCGACGTCCTGGCGTTCGATCGCACGCGTGGAACAGTGCGCGGCACCGGCTGCGTCGTCTCGCTGTTGCCGGCCGGCTTCGCCGCAGGCGCGCCGTGGGCCGCCGATCTCCACTGCACGCCCGATGGCCGCTTTCTCTACGCGAGCGAGCGGCGCTCGAGCACGCTCTCTTCGTTCGCGATCGATGCGCAGAGCGGCGCGCTCACGCATCTCGAGACGATCGCGACCGAAGCCGAGCCGCGCGGCTTCGCGATCTCGCCCAACGGCCGCCACCTGATCGCGGTCGGCCAGGCGTCGGATCGCCTCAGCCTCTACGCGATCGACGCGGCGAGCGGCGCGCTCGCCAGGGTCTGCGACCGCGCGATCGGGCGCAACCCGAACTGGGTCGAGATCGTCGACCTCGCGGCGCGGTGACGCCGCTGCGGGTCGCGGTCGGCGGGCTCGTCGCGCTCGCGGTCGCGATGGGCATCGGCCGCTTCGCGTTCACGCCGATCCTGCCGATGATGCTGAGCGACGGCGTCGTCGACCTGCGCGGCGCGAGCTGGCTCGCGAGCGCGAACTACCTCGGCTACCTGAGCGGCGCCGCGGCGCTCACGGTGCAGCCGTTCGTGTGGGCGCGGCTCGGCTGGCGCGCTGTCGATCCGCCGACGCTGGTCCGCGTCGGCCTCGTCGCGACGGGCGTGCTGACGCTCGCGATGGCGCTGCCGCTCGCCTGGACGTGGCCCGCGCTGCGCTTCGTCGCCGGGCTCGCGAGCGCGCTCGTCTTCGTCTACGCGTCCGGCTGGTGCCTGACGCGGCTCGCGCTGATGGGCAACGCCGCGCTCGGCGGGATGATGTTCGCGGGGCCCGGCGCGGGAATCGTCGTGAGCGGGCTGCTCGCGCACGAGATGGTGAGCGCGCGGCGCAGCGCGGCCGACGCCTGGCTCGTGTTCGGCGTCGCCGCGTGCGTGCTCACCGCGCTCGTCTGGCGCACGTTCACGACTGCAGCGCACGCGACGACGACTGCGGAGACGCCGACGGCTGTGCCGAGCGCCGGCGCAGCGTCGAGCGGGGCGACGGCGCACGATGCCGCGCGCGCGAACGCGCCGCCGCCCGCCTCCGTGCCCACGCCGAGCGCTGCGCACGGTCGCGTCGAGGTCGCGACGCTCGCGTTCGCGTACGGCCTGTCGGGCTTCGGCTACATCGTCACCGCGACCTTCCTGCCGGTGATCGCGCGCGCCGCGCTTCCCGCCGACTCGCCGTGGCTCGATCTCTTCTGGCCGATCTTCGGCGCCGGCGTCATCGGCGGCGCGCTGCTCGCGACGCGCGTTCGCGTCAGCGGCGACCTGCGGCTCGTGATCGCCGCTGCGTACGTCGTGCAGGCGATCGCGATCGCGATCGGCGTCGGCGTCCCGACCGCGGCAGGCTTCGCGATCGGCAGCTTCCTGCTCGGACTGCCGTTCACGGCGATCACGTACTTCGCGCTGCAGGAGCTGCGCCGGCTGCGGCCCGCGCACGTCGCGGCGACGACCGGGCTCGTGACGGTGATGTGGAGCATCGGCCAGGCGGCCGGGCCGCCGCTGGTCGCGGCGATGCTGCGCGGCGCGCACGACAACGCCGACGTTGCGTTCACGCGCTCGCTCGCGATCGCGGCGGCCGCGCTCGTCGTCGGCGCGGTCGTCTTCGTGGCGGCATCGCGCGTCTGGCCGCGGGATCGAGAGGCCGGCGCAGCCTGAAGCGAGGGCACGTCGCTTGCTCGATGCGACGACGATGCCCGCTTCGACGACGACGCTCGAGACGCTGCCCACGCGCGACGACGAAGGCGCGTGGCTCGCGGTGATCGAGGCGAGCCAGGGCACGCGCCACAAGCTCAAGTACACGCCGGAATGGAACGCCTTCGTGCTCAGCGGCGTGCTGCCGGTCGGCCTCGCGTTCCCGTACGACTTCGGCTTCCTGCCGTCGACGCTCGGCGACGACGGCGATCCGCTCGACGTCCTCGTCCTTGCCGACGAGGCGATGCCGCCGGGCGCCGTCGTTCCGTGTCGCGTCGTCGGCGTCATCGAGGCCGAGCAGCACGACCGCGACGCGAAGGAGCCCAAGCGCAACGACCGGCTGCTCGCCGTCGCGCTGAAATCCCATCGCCACGGCGACTGCCGCAGGCTGAAGGACCTGCCGACCAACGTCCTCGACGAGATCGAGCAGTTCTTCGTCGCCTTCAACGCGAGCAAGGGCGGCAGCTTCCGGCCGCTCGCGCGGCGCGGCGTCGACGCGGCGACCAGGCTCGTCGAGCAGGGCGAGCAGCGCTTCGCGCGCGGCCGCTGATGGCCAGGCCGGCGGCAGTCGCGCGCGGCGGCTCGGCGCCGCGCGACAGCGAGTCGGTGAAGGACGCGCTCTCGCAGGCGCTCGACGAAGCGCGCATGGTCCTGCCCGGCGTGCAGGCGCTGTTCGGCTTCCAGCTGATCGCGGTGTTCAGCGACGGCTTCGCGCGCAGCCTCTCCGGCGTCGAGCAGGACCTGCACCTCGTCGCGATCGTCTTCGTGACGATCGCGATCGCGCTGCTGATGACGCCGGCCGCGTACCACCGCCAGGTCGACCGCCGTCGCGCGACGGCCGAGTTCGTCGCGCTTGCGTCGCGCCTCGTCAGCGGCGCGATGCTGCCGCTTGCGGCCGGGCTCTCGCTCGACATCGCCCTCGTCGCGCACGTCGTCACCGCCGGTCTCGTGCTCGCGATCGCGCTCGGCGCGGTCGTCTTCGCGATGTTCGTCGGCCTCTGGTTCGTCTTTCCGCACTGGCGTGCCGCGCGCGAGCACGGCCCGGCGCGCTGAGCCGCCGCGATGCCCGTCAAGCCGCAGCGCGCACCGCTCGCCGACCGCGCCGCCGCGGGCGGCCTGGCGCTTCTCGTCGTCGACATGGTGAGCAGCTGGGACTTCGAGGACGCCGAGGCGCTCGCGCCGGCGGCGCTCGCGATCGCGCCGCGGATCGGAGCGCTGAAGCGCCGTTGCCTGCAGGCGCGCGTGCCGGTCGTCTTCGTCAACGACAACCGCGGTCGCTGGCGCTCCGAGTTCCGCGAGCTCGTCCGTGCGTCGATCGCCGAAAGCGAGACGGCTGCCGCGATCGCGCGCCACCTGCAGCCAGACGACTGCGACTACTCGGTGCTCAAGCCCAAGCAGTCGGCGTTCTACGCGACGCCGCTCGACCTGCTGCTGCGCCACCTGCGGGTGCGGCGGGTGATCGTCACCGGCGTCGTCAGCGACCAGTGCATCGTCATGACCGCCGCCGAGGCGCACATGCGCGACTACGAGGTCGTCGTGCCGCGCGACTGCATCGGCGCGCCGAGCGCTGCGCGCACCGCGGCGACGTTGCGCCAGCTCGGCGAGGCGCACCGCATCGCGACGCCGCTCTCGACGCGGCTGCGGCTGCCAGCACGCGCGCACTCCCAGCGCAGGGCGTCGCGCTGACCGGAAAGCAAAACGAAAAAGGATTGGCCCGGCCGAGCGGGCGGTGCCTCAGCCGCCGAGCGAGCCGTACTCCGAGTTCGCGAACTGCCAGGCGTCCTCGCGCGACGCGAACAGCTGCTCGCCGAGGCTCTTGGCGGGGCGCTCGCCGCGCGCCTCGCCGGCGCTCAGCAGCACGCCGGCCTTCCAGCCGGCGTCGCCCCATTGCTCGACGATCGGTACCGCGCGGTACGCCTCGCCCCACGACGACATCGCTCGATCAGGCATGACCGGCTCCTTCCTCGAGATGTTGTCCCTGGAAGTGGAAGGAAGCGAGCGCCAACTCGACCGGAACCATCTCGGCCGTGATGCGATTGATCTTGTTGCTGTCCCAGACGGGTGCCGCGTAGGCGGCATCGAGCTCGTTGCGCAGGTGCTGGTACCTGCCGTTCAACTCCTCCAGTTGCATGGGTCGGGCTCCTTCGCAAGGCAATTGGTGCAATGCCGCAACTACGGCAAACTCCGTGCCTTGGCGTCGGCCGCAGCGGCGGCGAGCGCGGGCAAATGCGGACGTTGGCGACGCTTCGCGCTGCTACCGTCGGGCGTTTCCCACCTACGAGGAGACCGACAGATGTCGTCACCGATCCGTCGGCGCGACGCCTTGAAGCAGGGCGCCGCGCTCGGCGCCGCCGCCGCGCTCGGGCCGCTCGCCGGCAGCGCCTTCGCGCAGGCCGACGACCTCCAGCCGTACCGCGCCGCCAAGATCAACTGGAAGCAGGCCGAAGGCGAGACGATCACCGTCGCCGTGATCCCGGCGAGCTACTTCGAGAACCTGATCTCGCTGCAGCCGCAGTTCGAGGCGCTGACCGGAGTGAAGCTGCGCTTCGAGAAGGTGCCGCCGGGGCAGATCCGGCAGAAGGCGCTGCTCGACCTGTCGTCGAAGACGGCGACGTACGCGACGCACGCGGCCGACCCGATGTACTACCCGCTCTACGTCTCGAACCACTGGATCGAGCCGCTCGACAAGTACCTGAACGACGCGACGCTCACCGACAAGGCCTGGTTCCACCACGACGACATCCTGAAGGCCTGGCGCGACGCCGACGCGATCGACGGCGTCCCGTACGGCATCCCGTACGACGGCGAGGTCACGGTGCAGGTCTACCGCAAGGACCTGTACGACGCCAAGGGTCTCAAGCCCGCCGACACGCTCGAGCAGCTCGTCGCCAACGCCAAGGCGCTGACCGACGCCGGCGCCCGCACCTACGGTCTCGCGCTGCGCGGCTTCGCCGGCGCCGGCCAGAACATGTACATCTACCCGTCGCTCTTGCGCGAGTTCGGCGGCGCGTGGATGCAGGGCAACGCCGTCGTCGTCAACTCGCCGCAAGCGGTGCAGGCGCTGCAGTGGTACGTCGACACGCTCGGCGCGTACGCGCCGCCCGCGGTGCGCAACTGGAACTGGCCCGACATCGCCGACGCGTTCTCGCAAGGCACCGTCGCGTGCTACATCGACGCGCACTCGTCGGCCGCGGTGATCACGAATCCCGAGAAGTCGAAGGTCGTCGGCAAGGTCGCGTACGCGCGCTGGCCGAAGGGCCCGAGCGGCAAGCGCGTGACCTCGATCTGGAACTGGGGCTTCCCGATCAACGCCGCGCTGAGCGAGAAGCAGAAGAAGGCGACCTGGCTCTTCATCAGCTGGGCGGCGTCGGCCGAGACGCAGGCGCGGACGTCGTGGAAGTTCGCCGGGCCGGCGAAGCGCTCGGGCGTCAATCGCGTCTCGGCGTGGCGCTCGCCCGAGTTCGCCGCGGCGATGAAGGATGCCGGCGACAACTTCATCGCCGCCGCGCTCGATTCGCTCGAGCACGACACCGACGTCGACTGGCGGCCGCGCGTGCCGCAGTGGCCAGCGATCGGCGACACGATGGCGACCGCGATCCAGGCGGCGCTCGTCGGCCAGAAGAAGCCGAAGGAAGCGCTCGACGAAGCGCAGGCGCGGATCACGCAGATCCTGAAGGGATAGCGAGTTGGCCGTCATCCTGAGCGCAGCGAAGGAACTCGGCGCGGCGCATCGGCAAGATCGTTCGCTCCGCTCAGGATGACCAGCGCGCCGACGCTCGAGCAGCAGGAGCGCACTTTCGCGCTCGCGCTGCTCGTGCCCGCGCTCGCCGTGCTCGTGCTGACGACGACCGCGCCGCTCGTCTACCTCGGCTGGAACAGCCTGCACCGGATCGACCTCGGCATGCCGTGGCTCTCGGGCTTTGCCGGCCTCGACAACTTCGCGAAGATGGGCGGCGACCCGCGCTTCTGGAACTCGCTCGTCCTCACCGCGATCTACACGGCGACGACCGTCGTGCTGCAGGTCGTCGTCGGCCTCGCGCTCGCGCTGCTGGTCCTGCAGATCCCGAAGGGGCAGGGCGCGCTGCGCGTCGCCGCGATCCTGCCGATCGTGCTCGCGCCGGTGGTCGTCGGCCTCTTCTGGCGAACGCTCGTCCTCGCGCCCGACGTCGGCCTCGTCGATCTCGTGACGCGAGCGCTCGGCCTCGGCAGCCACAACTGGCTCGGCGACCCGCAGCTCGCGCTCATCTCGGTGATCGCGATCCACACCTGGCAGTGGACGCCGTTCGCGTTCCTCGTCCTGCTCGCGACGCTCTCGACGCTGCCGCCCGACGTCTACGAAGCCGCTCGCCTCGACCGCGCCGGCGCATGGCAGCGCTTCGTGCACCTGACCCTGCCCTTGATCCGCCCCGCGGTCGTGATGGTCGTGATCCTCAGGACGATGACCGCGCTCTCGGCGTTCGCGGCGATCTTCGCCGCGACCGGCGGCGGTCCCGGGTCGGCGACCGAGATCCTCAACCTCTACGCGTACCGGACGTCGTTCTCCGAGCTGAACCTCGGCTATGGCGCGTCGCTCGCGGTCGTCCTGCTCGCGATCACGATGGCGATCTCGTACGCGATGTTTCGCCTCAGGAGAGCGCGCCGGTGACGGCGCCCGCCGCCTCGCCGCGCACCGGCCGCGCGATCGCGCTCCACGCGCTCGCCGGCGCGGTGCTCGCGGTGTGGGCGTTGCCGGTCGTCTGGGGCTTGCTGACGTCGTTCAAGAGCGAGCGCGACGTCCTCGCATCGCCTCCGGTGTGGCTCTTCACGCCGACGCTCGCGAACTACCGCGACGTCCTCTTCGGCGCGTCGTCGATCGTGCCCAACCTGTTCTCGAGCCTCGTCGTCGCGACGCTCGCGACCGCGCTGACGCTCGTCTTCGCGATCCCGGCCGCCTACGCGATGGCGCGGCTGCGCTTCCCGGCGAAGAAGACGACGGGCTTCTACGTCCTCGCGACGCAGATGCTGCCGCCGGTCGGGCTCATCATCCCGTACTACCTCGCGCTGCAGAAGGTGGGCGGCCTCGACACCTACACCGGCCTCGTCGTCATCGACCTCACGTTCTCGCTGCCGTTCGCGATCTGGCTGCTCGTCTCGTACTTCGAGGATGTTCCGCTCGAGATGGAGGAGGCGGCGCTGCTCGACCGCGCCGGCCGCGTGCGTGCGCTGTGGCACGTCATCCTGCCGCAGGTCAAGGGCGGCATCGCGGTGACGACGATCTTCGTCTTCCTGAACGCGTGGAACGAGTTCATGTTCGCCGTCGTCCTCGGCGGCAACCGCGTGCGGCCGGTGACGGTCGCGATGTTCAACTTCATCTCGGTCGAGCAGACGCAGTGGGCGCGCCTCGCCGCGGGCGCGATGCTCGCGATGGCCCCGGTGATCGTGCTCGGCCTCTTTGCGCAGCGCCACATCGTCAAGGGCCTGACGGTCGGCGCGGTCAAGGGCGGAGGCCGGAGATGAGCGCCGCCGCACAGCCGCTCCGAAGGCGGCGCTCGTTCCCGCTTGGCGGGACCGGCCGCAGTCCGAGGGTGCACCCATGAGCACGCCGATGCCCGGCGCCGCGCAGGAAGACCTCTGGCCGCAGGCGTTCGCCGACACCGACGTCGAGCTCGCACCGGCGAGCGCGACGCCCGACCCGGCGAAGGTCGGCAGCGCGAGCGTGCGCATCGAAAGCGTCGTCAAGCAGCATGGCGCGACGACGGTGCTGCACGGCATCGACCTGCAGATCGCGCCGGGCGAGTTCTTCGTCCTGCTCGGGCCGTCGGGCTCGGGCAAGACGACGACCCTGCGCATCCTCGCCGGGCTCGAGTCGGTGAGCGCGGGCCGCGTCTACATGGACGGCGCCGACGTGACGACGAAGGAGCCCGGCGCGCGCGACGTCGCGATGGTCTTCCAGAGCTACGCGCTCTATCCGCACATGACGGTCGAGCAGAACATCGCCTTCCCGCTCAGGATGGTCGGGACCGCCCGCGAAGCGATCGGCCGCGCCGTCGACCGCGTCGCGGCGATGGTCGGCATCGGCCACCTGCTGCAGCGAACGCCGGGGCAGCTCTCGGGCGGCCAGCAGCAGCGCGTCGCGCTGGCGCGCGCGATCGTTCGCCAGCCGCGCCTGTTCCTGCTCGACGAGCCGCTCTCGAACCTCGACGCCAAGCTGCGCCTCGAGACGCGCGTCGAGCTCAAGCGCCTGCAGCGATCGCTCGGCGTCACGACCGTCTACGTCACCCACGACCAGGAAGAGGCGATGACCCTCGCCGACCGCATCGCCGTCTTCATGGACGGCCGCATCGTCCAGGTCGGCTCGCCACGGCAGATCTTCGCGAGGCCGCTCTCGATCGACGTCGCGTCGTTCATCGGCAGCCCGCCGATGAACCTGCTCGTCGGCGAGTGGGAAGGCCACGCGGTCACGATCGGCCGCTCGACGGTCGCGGTCGCGACCGAGTCGCCGCAGTCGCGCGACGTCGTCGTCGGCGTGCGGCCGGGCGACCTGCGGCTCGCCGACGGGGGCTTGAGCGCGCGCGTCGAAGGCGTCGAGCACCTCGGCGACACCATCGTCGTCGACCTCGTCGTCGACGAGCGCCTCGTCAAGCTGAAGACCGACCGCGTGCCCGCCCTGCGCGAAGGCGAAGCGGTGTTCGTCGCGTTCGCTCCCGAGGACGCCCACCTGTTCGACGCCGAGAGCGGCGCCCGCATCGCATGACCAAGAGCAAACCGAACATCGTCCTCATCCTCAACGACGACATGGGCTACTCCGACCTCGGCTGCTACGGCGGCGAGATCGAGACGCCGAACCTCGACCGCCTCGCCGCGCGCGGGCTGCGCTTCAGCAGCTTCTACAACACCGCGCGCTGCAGCCCGAGCCGCGCATCGCTCCTCACCGGCCTCCATCCGCACCAGACCGGCATCGGCATCCTGACGTACGACTCGGGCCCCGAGGGCTACGCCGGCAACCTCAACCAGCGCTGCGTCACGATCCCGCAGGTCCTGAAGGCGAACGGCTACCGCACCTACATGAGCGGCAAGTGGCACGTCTCGTCGAACCTGAAGACGCCGACCGACTCGTGGCCGATGCAGCGCGGCTTCGACAAGTTCTTCGGCACGATCATCGGCGCCGGCAGCTTCTACGATCCGAACACGCTGACGCGCGGCAACGAGAACGTCGAGCACGAAGCGCGGCGGCCGGGCTGGTTCTACACCGACGCGATCAGCGACCAGGCGGTCGCCGACATCGACGAGCACTGCCGCGACCACCGGGGAACGCCGTTCTTCGAGTACGTCGCGTACACCGCGCCGCACTGGCCGCTGCACGCGCACGACGACGACATCGCGCGCTACCGCGGCCGCTTCGACGCCGGCTGGGACGCGCTGCGCGAAGCGCGGCTCGAGAGGCTCGTCGCCGCCGGCATCCTGCAGGCGCACTGGAAGCTCACCGACCGCGACCCGACGCAGCCGCCGTGGACGGAAGCGGAGCAAGACGAGCAGTTCCGCGCCTGGACGTTGCGCTGCATGGAGGTCTACGCAGCGCAGGTCGACCGCATGGACCAGGGCATCGGCCGCATCGTGCAGGCGCTCGAGCGCAACGGCGAGCTCGTCGACACGCTGATCATCTTCCTCGCCGACAACGGCGCCTGCGCCGAGGACATCCCGGAGGACGTCACCGTCGACGAGCTGGTCGACAAGCTGATGATCGCGCGCCGCGAAACGCGCAGCGGCGAGCCGGTCCACTTCGGCAACGACGTCGCGCGCATGCCCGGCCCGGAGAACACCTACCAGAGCTACGGCACCGCGTGGGCGAACCTGTCGAACAGCCCGTTTCGCCTCTACAAGCACTGGATCCACGAGGGCGGCATCTCGACGCCGCTGATCGCGCACTGGCCGGCCGGCATCGACGCGAGCGCGAACGGCACGATCCGCCATGCGCCGGGCTATCTGCCCGACATCATGGCGACGATCGTCGACGCGACCGGCGCCGCGTATCCGGCGACGCACGAGGGTCGCGCGATCGATCCGCTCGAGGGCCAGTCGCTCGTTCCGGTGTTCGCCGCCGACGCGACCGGCGAAGACCGCCGCCCGATGTTCTGGGAGCACGAGGGCAACGCCGCGGTGCGGATCGGCAAGTGGAAGCTCGTGCGACGCTACCCGCGCGACTGGGAGCTCTACGACATGGACGCCGACCGCACCGAGCTGCACGATCTCGCGCCGCGCGAGCCCGAGCGCGTGCGGCAGATGGGCGCGCAGTACGACGCGTGGGCGAAGCGCTGCGGCGTGCTCGACCGCGACAAGGTCGTCGCGTTGATGCGAAGCCAGGGCGTGACGCGCGCGTTCTGGGAGGAGGACCAGGACTAGCCGCACCGTTCGTCGCGGAAGCGCGCGACCGGAGCGCTGCCGCGCGCGACGCGGCCCACAATCGCGCCATGTCGCTCGACCGCGCGCGGTTCCTGGCGCTTTCGCTCGGCTCGCTCCTGTTCGGCGCGCTCAGCGTGTGGGTCGTGGTGTCCGCTCCCGGGCTCGGCGCGAAGTTCTGGGGCGTGCTCGGCGTGCTCCTCTTCGGCGGCGGCGGCATCGCGCTCACGCGCGACTATCTCAAGGGAAAGCCGTTGCCACGGCGAAAGACACCCCGGAGCCGCTTCGATCTCCTCATCCTTCCCGTCTGCCTCCTCTTCACGCTGCCGTCGCCGCTGAAGCTCTGGCTTGCAGCCCCGCTGATCGCAGCGTGGGCGCTCCTCTTCCCGCGCCTGTCGGACCGCCGCATGAGCATCGGGGTCGCCATCGTCGCGGCAGTGCTCGCGGTGGCGCAAGCGCTCCTGTTCTGCATGGGGCTCGTCGGCGCCATCGACGCGCCGCACAGCACCTCGGACGTCGTCCTCTATGTCGTCCTCCTGCTGATGGTGCTCTGGTTCGACGCGCGGGTGCTGCTCGAAGTGCGCAGGCGCGTGCAACCCGCGCGCGACTGAGCGCCGGCCGCCGGCGCGCCGCGGTCGCACGAAAGCGCGTTAACGCTGCCTTAACCAGGCTCGCGCCGACGGGCACGGCGTATGCCCCGGCTCGGGCATGAGCTTCCAACCCGTTCAGGAGGCCAGCATGGCTGCAACCATCGAACGCACGGAGAGCGGGGTCGCGCGCGTGACCGGCCCGCTCTACCTGCTGCTGTTTCCGATCCCCGTCGTCTGCTTCGTCGCGGCGCTCGTCACCGACGTCGCGTACGCGAAGAGCGAATTCGTCATGTACCTCAACTTTTCCGAGTGGCTGATCGCCGCCGGGCTCGTGTTCGGCGCGCTCGCGGCGATCGTGCTGATCGTCGAGTTCGTCGCCAGCCGCGCGATCCGCATCGGCATCGGCTGGGCGCACCTCGTCCTCTTCTTCGCCGCCCTCGTCGTCGAGCTCTTCAACGCGTTCGTGCACACCATCGACGGCTGGACGGCGGTCGTGCCGACCGGGATGACGCTCTCGGTCCTCGGCGTCGTCCTCGCGCTCGCCGCCGTCGCGACGCTCTTCACGGTGCCGGTCGCGTGGGTCGCGCACCGTCGCCTGGAGGTGGTGCAGTGAGCGCGCGCAACGTCCTCGCCGCCGCCGCGTGCATCGCGCTCGCCGCTTGCACGAGCGGCCACGACAGCTTCGACAAGTCGACGCAGTACGGCCCCGACCCGCAGCTGCCCGAGCCGTCGCGCGGGCTGCTGCCGCGCATGAACGTCTCGAAGGTCGTCGGCTGGAGCCAGGGCCAGACGCCGACCGTGCCGCAGGGCTTCCGCATCGAGGCGATCGCGACCGGCCTGTCGAACCCGCGCAACGTCTATCCGCTGCCCAACGGCGACCTGCTCGTCGTCGAGTCGAAGAAGGACGCGCAGGAGCCGCTCGAGCGGCCCAAGCGCAAGGTCATGGACTGGGTCGAGGCCAAGGCGCACGGCGGCAGCAGCAGCGGTCCGAGCAACCGCATCCTGCTGCTGCGCGACAGCAATGGCGACGGCAAGCCCGATGCGCAGACCGTGCTGATCGACAAGCTCAATTCGCCCTTCGGCGTCGTCCTCGTCGGCGACACGCTCTACGTCGCCGACACCGACGCGATCCTCGCCTTTCCGTACAAGGTCGGCGAGACGAAGGTCGGCGCGCCGACCAAGGTGACCGACCTGCCCGCGGGCGCGATCAACCACCACTGGACGAAGAGCCTCACCGCGAGCCCCGACGGCTCCAAGCTCTACGTCGGCGTCGGCTCGAACAGCAACATCCTCGAGCGCGGATCGATCGCCGAGATGAACCGCGCCGACATCCTCGAGGTCGATCCCAAGACCGGCGCGTTCGACGTCTTCGCGCGCGGCCTGCGCAACCCGAACGGGCTCACGTTCTATCCCGGCAGCGACGTGCTGTGGGCGGTCGTCAACGAGCGCGACGAGCTCGGCCCCGACCTCGTCCCCGACTACATGACCTCCGTCAAGCGCGGCGCGTTCTACGGCTGGCCGTACAGCTACTGGGGCCAGCACGAGGACGCGCGCGTGCGGCCGCAGCGGCCCGACCTCGTCAAGGCCGCGATCAAGCCCGACTACGGTCTCAGCTCGCACGTCGCGCCGCTCGGCCTCGCGTTTTACACGGGCGCCTCGTTCCCGGCGCAGTTCAACGGCGGCGCGTTCGTCGGCGAGCACGGCAGCTGGAACCGCCCCGAGCGCAACGGCTACAAGGTCGTCTTCATCCGGTTCGAGAACGGCAAGCCGGTCGGGCAGCCGATGGACTTCGTCACCGGCTTTCTCACCGACGACGGCGCGCGCGGGCGGCCGGTCGGCGTCGCGGTCGACAAGAGCGGCGCGCTGATCGTCGCCGACGACGTCGGCAACACGGTGTGGCGCGTGACGTCGAGCGCTCCGACGTCGTAAGGGCGCGTCGGCGCAGCGTAGAGGCGCGAGGCGGCCGCGGCGTGGCCGCTCCGGCCACGCGCGCGGCAGAGGCCGCGAAATCCGCTTCTACTCTTCGGAGATCACCGCCTTGTCCAGCGTCGCATCGAACACCAGCCGGTGCGGCGACGTCGGCGTCCACGCGTCCCACGTCACCCCGAGGCTCGCGTTGTTCGGGTCGCCGGTGCGGATGAACGCCGAGAGGCTCTGCTGCATCACGGTCGAGAGCGCCAGCCGGCCGCCCTTGTTCGCATCGTTGAAGCCGAACGCCTCGAGCGTCATTCCGAAGTTGCCGAAGATGAACGCGAGGTCCTCGGCGTGCCACGCGCCGTAGACGTCGTTCCACGGCGCCGGCTCCTGGTTCCACTTGAAGTCGTACGCGAAGAGCGGCACCTGCCCGTAGTACGCCGTGTTGCTCGCGTTCGAGAGCGCCCAGAACTGCGCCGTCGTGATGCTCGGCGCCGGAACGACCTTGTTGGCGTTGTTGTAGGTGTACGTGTTGTAGTTGTCGACGGTGAGCGGCGAGACGATGGTGGAGTCGATGAGGTCGCCGAGCTGCAGGCCGCTGACGGTGCCGAGGAACTGCCCGTTCATCCACTTGACGCGTTGGTAGTCGTCGGTCTTGAACGCCGACGAGAAGAGCTTGCCTTCTTCCGACGTGTTGCCGACGATCTGCGGCACCTTGTTGAAGTTGCCGGCCTTGACGGCGTTGGTCGGATTGGTCGGCAGCACGGTGCCGTCGGCGATCGGCGCGACGGTGCCCCAGAGCGTCGCCGTCGTCGAGCCCGGCTCGAACGTGCGCGAGCCGGTGCCGAACTTGCCTCCGGTCGGGTCGACCTGGATCCCGTAGAGGTCGGCCGCGCTCTTCGTCATCAGGTAGTTGCGGATCCACTCGCTGCTCTGCGCGGTGCGGTAGGCGTCGGCCGACGCCT
>JASLGD010000406.1 GCA_030150305.1 Caldimonas sp.
CTCGCGATCACGCACGCCTCGGCCTCGAAACGCTCGTTCGCGCTGCACGCCGCGAGGAATCGGCCATCGACCACGTCCAGCCGCTCCACCGGCACGTCGTATCGCACGGCGATGCCGAGCGCCTGAGCACTCCGGTAGTAGGCGTTGACAAGCGCCTTGCCACCCCCCATGAAAAAGGCGTTCGTGCGCGCGAGATGCAGAGTGCCTGATAGCGGTGGCTGAAAGCGCACACCGTGCTTGGCCATCCAGGCCCGGCAAGTCGCGGAGTCGCGGATCACCAGTCGCGCCAGCTCTTCGTTGGTGAGACCGCCCGTGACCTTCAGCAGATCCTGCCAGTATTCTTCCTCCGGATACGCATCGAGCAGCACATCCTGAGGGCTGTCGTGCATGCATCGGATGTTGCGTGTGTGCTGGGAGTTGCCGCCGCGCCAAGCCCGCGGCGAGGCTTCGAGAAGCAGCACGTTCGCACCGGCTTCGCGAGCGGTCAGCGCGGCACAGAGCGCAGCGTTGCCCCCGCCGATCACCAGCACATCAATCACGCAGGCACCGCTCTAGTCCAGGGCATGCGAAGACTTTAAGAACACACCGTCACGTCCGACAGGGCCGCGAAGGCAAGAGGCGTTCAATGATCGTGAAGGGTCGCGCCCGTCCACTGCCCAGCGCGTACCAGGCTTTGCACGACGTCGACCAGCGTCACGCGAGCAGCGAGAGCTGCCGGCGAGAGCTCGTTGTCCGAGAGGCTGGCGAGGAGGTTGCGGCGCTGTGCGTGCGCGTCGCTGACGACGATCGAGCGCAGCGGCTCGCCCCAGCGCCTCGAGAGCGCAGCGCCGGGTTGCAGCGTTGCGCCGACGCCCGCGTAGACGGCATCCATCAGCAGTGCCAGGCCATCGATCTCGGCGGCAATCCGCGGCTCCGTCCGGGTGCGCGTGAACGCCTCGTTGATTAGCACCCGCAAGCCGTGGGTCCCGGTCGGCAAGACCAGCGGAAGCGCCAGCAAGCTGCGCAGGGAGGCCCGACCCGGCCCAGGCATTCCGGACAGGTCGGAGCGGCCGATGACAAACAGCCGCTCATCGAGCAGCGGAATCACGCTCCAGCCTCGCGCGGATTCGTTCTGGAAAACGATCGCCAGGTCGAGCTGACGCGAGTTGAGCATCGCAGACAGGTGCCCCGAGAGCGCCTCCACCATGTGGAGTCGAACATGGGGATGGCGATCGCGCATCGCGACGAGCAAAGGCAGCCCGAGGATCGCCGCCGTCGTGGGTGCGAGTCCGATGCTGACGTGGCCCGAAAGGCGCCCTTGCTTGGCGGCTTGGACGGCACTGTCCGCGTGACGAAGCGTCAGCTGCGCCTGTCGAAAAAAGCCGAGGCCGGCGTCGGTAGGGATGACACCGACGCTGCTACGTTGCAAGAGCCGCGTCGAAAGCTCGCTTTCGAGACGGCTGATCTGCTGACTCAGCGCCGAGGTGCCGACTCCAAGCTCGACGGCCGCCCTCCCCATGCTGCCCAGCTCAACGGTCCGGACGAAGTACCTAAGCTGACGTAGTTCCATGAATCCGAACGTATATCGACGCCAGAAAGCATAGATGCATTTCTACTGAGGGAGCCAAACAGAGTGGTCTTGTTCGAGGCTCGAACCGCACAGCGAGTGAACGCGACCGTCAGCACGGCGGCGAGCGGTGCCAACGTCTCCCTAGCGGTTGACACAAGTGCATCATGTGCCCGACCGGCCCCCTAGCGGCCAAGTGGAAACGGCGGTTGGACATACAGGAGCGGCGGTGACGTGCTTCCAAGCTGGCTGTTCATCCGACGGTTGACGCCCTGATTGCTCCAAGTCCCGCTGGGCGTCGGTGCAGCTTGAATCGACCTTGATGTCGGCAGAGTAGGCCGCGTAAACGGCGCGCTCATGCCTCGCGCGCGGCGGCATTCGCGCGATATGTGCTCCACAACAGCAGCGGCCGCATCCGAGCCCGGCCCGGTGTGACAGCTTCGAGTCGCTCTCGCGCTACCTCCGGTCTCCTACTCGCGAAGCGCCACGAGCCTGGCGCCGCGGGCACGGGGACTGCCACCGGCAAGAGATCGTCACTGGCGCCGGCCGTTGACCCGGCGCCCGCCGTCCCAACATCACAGGAACACGAACCCCATGACCGAGCCCCAGGTTGTTCATCGCTACTGGATCCTCGACGAGCCCTCAGGCATGCGCCGGCTGACGGCTGCGCACCTTTCGGCGTCGGAGGCGGCGCGGCGCCACCCGGGCGCGCAGCCCGAGCCTTCGAGTCGCGAGCGTCGCTGGCTGGCCGGAGCCGCCGCTGCGCCTGGCGAGGTCGCCGAAGCCGTGCACACCTAAGCTACATCGGCAGGGCAGGCCGGCCGTGCAGTCGTGGCAGATCCACGAGCACGAGGAGGATTTCGACGTCGTCGTGCTCGGCGGCGGAGGCGCAGGTCAGGCACTGAGAGCGGACAGGCACGAAGGCTGCCTTCGGGCACCCCAGTCAAGCTGTGATTCAGGTCGAAGCGCTCCGCGAGCTTAGCGGGCGCGCAGCCTACTTGTTTTCCTTGACGTAGGCCTTCGGATCCTTGTCGACCGGCGTGACGCCAGCAAAGTGGAGCGCCTCAAACGCGGCGAAGGCGACCGCGAGTTGGTGGCGCTGCGCGAGGTCGGCGTGCTGCCGGAAGTCGGTGAGGCCCTGGCGCTCCTCCTCGCCCATGTGATCGCTGTTCGCCTTGTTGGCGGCGGCGACCGCCGCGTACCAGGCGTCGCTGCCGACTCGCTCGCCGGCGGCCTTGGCCACCGCGTCGCGGATCTCGTTGTGATCCTTGATGGCGTCGATAGTCTCGTCGTCGGCGTTGCGCTTGCCGCCGGCGCCGCGGCCGACGTGCAGCAGCGCCGGATAGAAATGGCGTTCCTCGGCCTCGGCGTGTACTTCGAGAAAGGCGGCCAGCCGAGCCCAAATCGCAGCCAGCGTGGTCGTGTCGTCGCGATCAATCTGCTCGAGGATCGCAAACAGGCGCCGCTGCTCGTGGTGGTCGTCGAGGATGAGCTGGGTGATGTCCATGGCGAGATTTTGCGTCGCTGTGAAGAGGCAGACATTGCCGGGTGGCCGGGTGTCGCTGCCAGCCCAGTAGCCGATCGTCGTTGCCGCTGCCCCAAAGATGTTGTTGAGTGCCACAAACCTCGTTAGTCGCGAAGCTCTGCGTCGCAGTGAATGCATCGGCGCGGATTGATCCCGAGGCCGTGCCCGCGCACCGCCGGGCGTTCGCCCCGGCCCGACGGAGCGCGACCACAGGACGGACACCGCCAGACGACAAGCGAGTATGCGCAACCCGCTACGGTGATGATCATCGCGGCGACGACAGACATCGGAAGTGGGTCTCCGAACTGAGCGTGGCGATTGAGCACCGCGAAGTAGTACGAGCAGAACCACATGCTCGGCACTACCACGACGCAGCTCGCGTATACCCAGTTGCGACGTTTTCGCCACTCAGTCCTGATTTG
>JASLGD010000549.1 GCA_030150305.1 Caldimonas sp.
GTCGCCCTTGTCGTTCAGCTCGTCGGTGGCCAGCACCAGCGACTTGACGGTGCGCGAAAGCGGAATGCGCAGCAGCTCGGCGACGTCCTCGCACGTGCTCTTGCCGGGCGTCGGCGTCTTTTTCAGCTCCTCGGTCGGCGCCGCGCGCGGCGCCGCCGGCGCGACCGCCTCGGCGAGCTCGATGTTGGCCGCGTAGTCGGACTCGGGGCTGTAGACGATCGCATCCTCGCCGGTCTCGGCGATGACCTGGAACTCGTGCTAGCGGATGCCGCCGATCGTCCCGTTGTCGGCGGCGACGGCGCGAAAGACGAGGCCCATGCGCTCGAAGATGCGGACGTACGCGGCGTACATCTGGTCGTAGCTGACGCGCGCTGCATCGAGGTCGCGGTCGAACGAGTACGCGTCTTTCATCGTGAACTCGCGCCCGCGCATGACGCCGAAGCGCGGCCGGCGCTCGTCCCGGAACTTGGTCTGGATATGGTAGAAATTTCGCGGCAGCGCGCGATAGCTGCGCAGCTCCTGGCGGGCGATGTCCGTGATGACTTCCTCGCTCGTCGGCTGGATGACGAAGTCGCGCTCGTGGCGGTCCTTGACGCGCATCAGCTCGGGGCCGTACTTCTGGAACCGGCCCGACTCCTGCCAGAGCTCGGCCGGCTGCACGACCGGCATCAGCAGCTCGACGGCGCCGGCACGGTTCATCTCCTCGCGCACGATCTCCTCGATCTTGCGGATGACCCGCAGCCCCATCGGCATGTACGTGTAGATGCCGGCGGAGAGGCGCTTGATGAAGCCGGCGCGCACCATCAGCTGGTGGCTCACGACCTCGGCGTCGGCCGGTGCTTCCTTGAGCGTCGAGACGAAGAACTGGCTGGCTTTCATCGGCGGTGCGTCGGCGCGGGTCGCGCGCAGGCCGCCGGATTTGGTGCGGGCGCCGGTCGGCCGATGGGCGCGAGGAGTTTGACTCGCGTCATGCCGGTGCAATAATCCGATCAACGCAAGAATCGAGGTTGATTATGCTCGACCGTGATGGGTTCAGGCCCAACGTCGGCATCATCCTGCTCAATTCGAAGAACCAGGTGTTCTGGGGCAAGCGGATCAGGACCCACTCCTGGCAGTTCCCGCAAGGGGGCATCAACCACGGCGAGACGCCCGAGCAGGCGATGTACCGGGAGCTCCACGAAGAAGTGGGGCTCCATCCGAACCATGTGCGGGTCGTCGCACGCACGCGCGACTGGCTGCGCTACGAGGTGCCGACGCACTTCATCCGCCGCGACGCGCGCGGCCACTACAAGGGCCAGAAGCAGATCTGGTTCCTGCTGCAGCTCGTCGGTCGCGACAGCGACATGAACCTGCGCGCGACCGACCACCCCGAGTTCGACGCCTGGCGCTGGAACGACTACTGGATCCCGCTCGAGGTCGTCATCGAGTTCAAGCGCGACGTCTATCAGATGGCGCTGACCGAGCTCGCGCGCTTCCTGCCGCGCGGTGCGCAGCACAACCGCTATCTGCGCTCGGGCCTCAGACCGCACCACCGCGACGACGGCAACGGCAACGGCCACGCGCGGCGAACCGATCCGCTGCCTGCGCCGATCGACGCTGCTGCGACGGTCGCGCCGGCGCAGATCGTGGTCGGCGCCGCACCCAAAGCACCCACCTGATCGCCTCGTGCTCGCCTCAGGCGAGGACGAGGTTGTCGCGGTGGATCAGCTCGGGCTCGCCAGCGAATCCGAGCAGCGGACCGATCTCCGACGAGGGCTTGCGCGCGATCAGCCGCGCCTCGGCGCTGCCGTAGTTGCTCAAGCCCCTGCCGATCTCCTCGCCGCTGGCGCGACGCACGGCGATGACGTCGCCGCGATGGAATTCGCCCTCGACGGCGACGACGCCGATCGGCAGCAGGCTCTTGCCGCCGTGGCGCAGCTTCGTCGCCGCGCCTTCGTCGACGACGACGGCGCCGCGCAGCTGCAGCTGGTCGCTCATCCACTGCTTGCGTGCGGCGACCTTCGCCGTCTTGGCAATGAGCGCGGTGCCGATCGGCTCGCCTGAGGTCAGGCGCAGCAGCACGTCGCGCTCGCGCCCCGACGCAATGACCGTGCTTGCGCCGCAACGCGCCGCACGCTTGGCGGCGAGCACCTTGGTCAGCATTCCGCCGCGGCCGATGGAGGATCCCGCACCGCCCGCCATCCGCTCGAGGGCGGGGTCGCCGGCCTCGCCGCTGTCGATCAGTCGCGCTGCTGGATCCTGGCGCGGATCGGCGGAGAAGAGACCCGGCTGGTCGGTGAGGATGACGAGCGCGTCGGCATCGAGCAGGTTGGTGACGAGCGCGCCGAGGGTATCGTTGTCGCCGAACTTGATCTCGTCGTTGACGACGGTGTCGTTCTCGTTGATCACCGGCACGACACCGAGCCCGAGCAGCGTGACGAGCGTCGAGCGCGCGTTCAGATAGCGCTCGCGGTCGGCGAGGTCGGCGTGGGTGAGCAGCACCTGCGCGCTGCCGATGCCGTGCGCGCGCAACGCCGACTCGTAGATCTGCGCCAGGCCCATCTGTCCGACGGCCGCGGCGGCCTGCAGCTCGTGAACGCCGCGCGGCCGCGCCGACCAGCCGAGCCGCTTCATGCCCTCGGCGATCGCACCGCTCGAGACCATCACCAGCTCGCGTCCCGATCGCACGAGCTCGGCCAGCTGACGGCACCAGTCGCCGACGGCACCGGCGTCGATCCCGCGCCCTTCGTTGGTGACGAGGCTCGAACCGACCTTGACGACGATGCGGCGAGCGCTGCTCAGCGGAGCGGCCATCGCTCAGTCGCTGCCGATCGCATCGAAGCGGGGATCGTGCTCGGCGGCAGCCGGCGCTGCCTGCGCAGCGACGTGCTGGTAGACCGCGCGCACGAGCTCGTCGCAGCCTTCGCGCGTCAACGCCGAGATCGCGAAGGTCGGGCCCTTCCAGCGCAACCGGCGAACGAACGCCTTGACCGCGGCGGCACGCTCGCCTTCGGCAACCATGTCGATCTTGTTGAGCACCAGCCAGCGCGGCTTGGCGGCGAGCCCGGGGTCGTACTTCTCGAGCTCGGCTGCGATCGCGCGCACCTGCTCGACCGGATCGCTGTCGTCGAACGGCGCGAAGTCGACCAGGTGCAGGAGCAAGCGCGTGCGCTGCAGGTGGCGCAGGAATTGATGGCCGAGGCCGGCGCCTTCGGCAGCGCCCTCGATCAGCCCCGGGATGTCGGCGACGACGAAGCTCTGCTCGGGCCCGACGCGCACGACGCCGAGCTGCGGATGCAGCGTCGTGAACGGATAGTCGGCGATCTTCGGCCTCGCGTTGGAGATCGCCGCGATCAGCGTCGACTTGCCGGCGTTCGGCAGCCCGAGCAGGCCGACGTCGGCGAGGACGCGCAGCTCGAGCTGCAGGCGCCGCCGCTCGCCCGGCCAGCCCGGAGTCTTCTGCCGCGGAGCGCGGTTGGTGCTGCTCTTGAAGTGGAGGTTGCCGAAGCCGCCGTCGCCGCCCTTGGCGAGCAGCGCCTTCTGGTCGTGCTCGAGCAGCTCGGCGATCCGCTCGCCGGTGTCGGCGTCGCTGATGATCGTGCCGACCGGCATGCGCAGGACGATGTCGTCGGCGGCCGCGCCGTACTGGTCGGAGCCGCGGCCGTGTTCGCCGTTCTTCGCTTCGTGGCGACGCGCGTAGCGGAAGTCGATCAGCGTGTTGAGGTTGCGATCGGCGAGCGCCCAGACGCTGCCGCCGCGGCCGCCGTCGCCGCCGTTCGGCCCGCCGAACGGGATGAACTTCTCGCGGCGAAAGCTCATGCAGCCGTTGCCGCCATTGCCGGCTGCAACGTCGATCGTCGCTTCGTCGACGAACTTCATGGCCTTCGATCGACCTCGCCGGCACGCTCTTCGCCGGCACCCGGCTTGCGCCCGCCGAGCTGCGGTCGCACGATCGAGATCACGCCGATCGCGATGAGCAGCAGCGGCCACCACTGGCGCAGCCAGCCGACCGGCAGCAGGTCGAAGTTGTTGGCCAGAAGCAGGGCGCCGACGATGACGAGGATGATTCCGCTCCAGCTCATGACGTCCTCCGCGGGTGGTTGTTCATGGTAGTTCAGCGCTGTCGATCGCAGGCGCTCGCGTCCGGACGAAGAAAAGCCCCGGCATGCGGGGCTCCTGCAGAGGACGCGGGCGCTGTGCTCGTCAGCTGCCTTCGACCTCCACGGTCTGCCGGTTGCGCGGGCCGCGCACGGCATAGCTGACCTGGCCGTCGACGAGCGCGAAAAGCGTGTGATCGCGACCGACGCCGACGTTCTTGCCGGCGTGGAACTTGGTGCCGCGCTGGCGGACGATGATCGAGCCCGCCGATACCGCCTGACCGCCGAACACCTTGACGCCGAGCATCTTCGGCTGCGAGTCGCGGCCGTTGCGCGTCGAGCCGCCGCCTTTCTTCTGTGCCATCTCTGACTCCTGGGACTGCCTTGCTCAGGCGGGGTTGACCGCGCTGATCTTGACCTCGGTGAACGACTGGCGGTGGCCCTGGCTCTTGCGGTAGTGCTTGCGCTTGCGCATCTTGAAGATGCGAACCTTGGGATGCCTGCCGTGGCCGACGACGCTCGCGACGACGCTCGCGCCCGCGACGAGCGGGGCGCCGACGACGAGCTCGGCGCCGTTGCCGATCGCGACGACCTGGTCGAGCTTGACGTCGTGGCCGACGTCGGCGCTGAGGCGCTCGACCTTGATCGTGTCTCCGGCGGCGACCCGGTATTGCTTGCCACCGGTCTTGATGACGGCGTACATCGTGATTCCTTCGTTTGGCTGCGGCGACCGCGCAGCGACCGGGCCCGGCCCGGTGTCGTCGCTCCCGCGCGGGCAGGAGGACGGAAAGCCCGCAACTATACCATGGGGCCATGGCTCCCGGCCAGTACTCGCGCACTGTCGGCCACAGGCCGACGCCCGGGGCGCACCCGCGGCGGGCCGGGCAAGTGCGCTTTCTATAATCGGCCGCTTGACGCGCCTTCTCGTGCCCCAGCCGCGGACCGCGCCGCCCGCGGCCTCCCACGCCGCAACCGCCGCGCCGATGGCCGAGGAGATGCGGGAGGTGGACGCTGTCATCCAGCGCCGGCTCGCCTCCAAGGTGGCGCTGATCGACCAGATCGCGCACTACATCATCAGCGCCGGCGGCAAGCGCATCCGCCCGCTCCTCGTCCTGCTCTTCTCCGGCGCGCTCGGCTTCACGGGGCGCGAGCGCTTCGAGCTTGCGGCCACGGTCGAGTTCATCCACACCGCGACGCTGCTGCACGACGACGTGGTCGACGAATCGGCGCTGCGGCGCGGGCGCCGGACGGCCAACGCCATGTTCGGCAACGCCGCGAGCGTCCTCGTCGGCGACTTCGTCTACTCGCGCGCGTTCCAGATGATGGTCTCGGTGAACCGCATGCGCGTCCTCGACGTCCTCGCCGATGCGACCAACGTCATCGCCGAAGGAGAAGTCCTGCAGCTGATGAACATGCACGATCCGGACATCGCGGTCGAGGACTACCTGCAGGTGATCCGCTTCAAGACCGCGAAGCTGTTCGAGGCGAGCGCGCGGCTCGGCGCGGTGCTCGCCGAGGCCGACGGCGCGACCGAAGAGGCGTGCGCCGACTACGGACGCTCGCTCGGCACCGCGTTCCAGCTCGTCGACGACCTGCTCGACTACGAAGGCGCGACCGAGCAGCTCGGCAAGAACGTCGGCAACGACCTGCGCGAGGGCAAGCCCACGCTGCCGCTCCTCATCGCGATGGAACGCGGCACCGCCGACGAGCGCGCGATCGTGCGCCACGCGATCGAGCACGGCGAGGTCGCGCGGCTGGCCGACATCGTACGCATCGTTCGTTCGACCGGTGCAATCGCAGCGACTCGAGAAGCGGCGCGCGCCGAGGCCGACAACGCGCGCGCGTCGCTCGACCTGCTGCCGGCGACGGCGTACCGCGACGCTCTGCTAGACTTGTCCGTTCGTTCCGTCGAACGTTCTTCCTGATCGGCTCGCGCCGCCTTGCTCGGCGCGCAGGCCTCGGGCGACGCGGCGGACGCGGCTTCGGGGTGTAGCTTAGCCTGGTAGAGCGCTACGTTCGGGACGTAGAGGCCGGAGGTTCGAATCCTCTCACCCCGACCAATCGCCTCCGGAGCCGCATCGGCACTCCCCGCGTTAGCCGCGTGAAATCTTGACGTACCCCCTCGGGTCGCGGCGTTTACAAGCGCCGGGCGAATCGGCGATGATCGTCCGCTTCTCCCCCATCGATCGGGCATCTCCACGTTGGACACCCTTGCCGAGGCACCCCATTCCGCCCTTTCCGGCGTCGCCAGGGTGCTCGTTCACGCCGGCAAGCTGAACCCGAAGACGGCCGAAGAGCTCGTCCGCAGCTCGCGCGAGAAGCGCACCAGCTTCGTCGCCTCCGTGATCTCGGCGGGCTCGGTCACGCCCGCCGACCTGGCGCACACGCTGTCGTCGTCGCTGGCGCTGCCGTTGCTCGACCTGAGCGCGATCGATCCGACCAAGCTGCCGCGCCATGTCATCGAGACCAAGCTCGCGGCGCAGTACCAGGTCGTCGTGCTCGGCAAGCGCGGCAACCGGCTGTTCATCGGCGGCGCCGACCCGACCGACCAGGAGGCGGCCGAGCGCATCAAGTTCGCGACCCAGCTCACTCCCGAGTGGGTGATCGTCGAGCACGACAAGCTGCTGAAGCTGCTCGAAACCTCGGGCGCGAACGCGAACGACGCAGTCGCTGCGCTGGCCTCGTCGGACTTCGAGTTCGACATCACCGACGATGTCACGAGCAAGCCCGAGGAAGAAGCCGAGTCCGCGAGCGACGTCGAGGACGCCCCGGTCGTCCGCTTCCTGCAGAAGATGCTCATCGACGCGATCAACATGCGCGCGTCGGACCTGCACTTCGAGCCGTACGAGTACCACTATCGCGTGCGCTTTCGCGTCGACGGCGAGCTGCGCGAGATCACGCAGCCGCCGCTCGCGATCAAGGACACGCTGTCGGCGCGCATCAAGGTGATCTCGCGTCTCGACATCGCCGAGCGGCGCGTTCCGCAAGACGGCCGCATGAAGCTGAAGTTCGGCAACAAGGCGATCGACTTCCGGGTCTCGACGCTGCCGACCCTGTTCGGCGAGAAGATCGTGATCCGGATCCTCGACCCGTCGAGCGCGAAGGTCGGCATCGAGGCGCTCGGCTACGAGAAGATCGAGAAGGACCGCCTGCTGAAGGCGATCCAGCGGCCGTACGGCATGGTCCTCGTCACCGGCCCGACCGGCAGCGGCAAGACGGTCTCGCTCTACACGTGCCTCAACATCCTCAACCAGCCCGGCGTCAACATCGCCACGGTCGAGGATCCGGCGGAAATCAACCTGCCCGGCGTCAACCAGGTCAACGTCAACGACAAGGCCGGCCTGACGTTCGCGGTCGCGCTGAAGTCGTTCCTGCGCCAGGACCCGGACATCATCATGGTCGGCGAGATCCGCGACCTCGAGACCGCCGACATCGCGCTGAAGGCGGCGCAGACCGGCCACATGGTGATGTCGACGCTGCACACCAACGACGCGCCGACGACGCTGACGCGCCTGGCCAACATGGGCGTGGCGTCGTTCAACATCGCCGCGAGCGTGCTGCTGATCACGGCGCAGCGCCTGGCGAGAAAGCTGTGCGAGAACTGCAAGGCGCCGGCCGACTATCCTCGCGACGCCCTGCTCAAGGCCGGGTTCAAGGCCGAGGATCTCGACGGCAACTGGAAGCCGTTCCGCGCCGTCGGCTGTTCGTCGTGCAACAACGGTTACAAGGGCCGCGTCGGCATTTACCAGGTCATGCCGATCAGCGAAGAGATCCAGAAGATCATCCTCGCCTCGGGAACGTCGATGCAGATCGCCGAGCAGGCGCATCGTGAAGGTGTTCGCGATCTTCGCCAGTCCGGACTGATCAAGGTCCGCGGCGGCGCGACGACACTGGAAGAAGTGATCTCGGTCACCAACGAGTAACGAGAAGACGAACAGGCGGGGTCCCGACCTCGAAGACGTATGGCAACGGCAGCAGTCGCAGCAAAGGGTCGCGTCAAGGAAATCGTCTTCGAGTGGGAAGGCAAGGACAAGAACGGCAAGGTCGTCCGCGGCGAGATGCGCGCCGGCGGCGAGGCCATGGTGAGCGCGAGCCTGCGCCGCCAGGGGATCATGGTCGGCAAGGTGAAGAAGCGCCGCACGAGCGGCGGCAAGGCGATCAAGCAGAAGGACATCGCCGTCTTCACCCGCCAGCTCTCGACGATGATGCGCGCCGGCGTGCCGCTCATCCAGTCGTTCGACATCGTCGCCCGCGGCAGCACCAACCCGAAGCTGACCCGGCTGCTGACCGACATCCGCAGCGACGTCGAGACCGGCACGAGCCTGTCGGCGGCGTTCCGCAAGCACCCGCTCTACTTCGACGCCCTCTACTGCAACCTCGTCGAGGCCGGAGAGGCCGGCGGTATCCTGGAGACGCTGCTCGATCGCCTTGCCATCTACCAGGAAAAGACGATGGCGATCAAGAGCAAGATCAAGTCTGCTCTGATCTATCCGGTCGCCGTGCTCGTCGTCGCGTTCATCGTCCTGACGGTGATCATGATCTTCGTCATTCCGGCGTTCGAGGACGTCTTCAAGTCGTTCGGCGCCGACCTGCCGGCGCCGACGCTCGTCGTCATCTCGATGTCGAAGTTCTTCACGTCGTACTGGTACCTGATCTTCGGCATCCTCGGCGGCGGCATCTACTTCTTCCTGCAGTCCTGGCGGCGCTCGCTGAAGATGCAGAAGTTCATGGACCGGCTGCTGCTGCGCGTGCCGGTCTTCGGCGACCTCGTCAACAAGTCGTCGATCGCGCGCTGGACGCGCACGCTCTCGACGATGTTCGCGGCCGGCGTTCCGCTCGTCGAAGCGCTCGACTCGGTCGGCGGCGCGGCGGGCAACGCCGTCTTCCAGGAAGCGACCGAGAAGATCCAGAAGGACGTCTCGACCGGCTCGGCGCTCACGACCTCGATGCAGGCGACCGGCATCTTCCCGGTGATGGTCCTGCAGATGTGCGCGATCGGCGAGGAATCGGGCTCGCTCGACGCGATGCTCGGCAAGGCGGCCGAGTTCTACGAGGACGAGGTCGACGAGGCGGTCAAGGGCCTCTCGAGCCTGATGGAGCCGTTCATCATCGTCATCCTCGGAACGCTGATCGGCGGCATCGTCGTCTCGATGTACCTGCCGATCTTCAAGCTGGGCCAGGTCGTCTAGGGTCGCTCGTCCGTTCGTGCCCTTCAGCGAAGTCCTCCTGTCGCCGTTCGCGCTCGGACTGCTGGGGCTGTGCATCGGCAGCTTCCTGAACGTCGTCATCCACCGGCTGCCGCTCATGCTCGAGCGCGGCTGGCGCATGGAGAGCGCCGACGTGCTCGGCGTCGTCCACGACGAGAAGACGCCCGCGATCACGCTCTCGACGCCGCGCTCGCGCTGCCCGTCGTGCGGCCACGCGATCGCCTGGTACGAGAACATCCCGGTCGCGAGCTGGCTGTGGCTGCGCGGTCGCTGCTCGGCGTGCAAGACGCCGATCTCGGCACGCTATCCGTTCGTCGAGCTGGCGACCGCGGCCCTGTTCGCGCTCGCCGCATGGCAGCATGGAGCGCAGCCCGTCGCGTTGCTGTGGTGCGGCTTCTGCGCCGCGCTCATCGCGCTCGCCGGCATCGACTGGGACACGACCCTGCTGCCCGACAACCTCACGCTGCCGCTGCTCTGGGTCGGCATCGCGAGCGCGGCGCTCGGCTGGACCATCCCGCTCGCCGAGGCGGTCTGGGGCGCGATCGTCGGCTACCTGTCGCTCTGGTCGATCTACTGGGTGTTCAAGCTCGCGACCGGCAAGGAAGGCATGGGCTTCGGCGACTTCAAGCTGCTCGCCGCGCTCGGCGCCTGGCTCGGCTGGAAGATGATCCTGCCGGTGCTGCTCGCCGCTTCGGTGATCGGCGCGATCGTCGGCATCCTCATGAAGATGTCGGCGCAGCTGCGCGAGGGCCGCTACGTCCCGTTCGGGCCGTTCCTCGTCGGCGCCGGCCTCGTGGTGGCGTTCGCCGGCACCGACCGTGTGCTCGGCTGGATGCGCTGGCCACACTGAGCGAGCCTCGCCGATGTCGCGCCCGCGGTTCGGCCTCACCGGAGGGATCGGCAGCGGCAAGAGCACGGTCGCGGCGATGCTCGCGACCATCGGCGCGACGCTGATCGACACCGACCTGATCGCGCGCCGGCTCACGCTGAGCGGCGGCGCCGCGATCGGCGCGATCCGCGACGCGTTCGGCGCCGACGCGATCGCCGCCGACGGCAGCCTCGACCGCCCGCGCATGCGCGAGGCGGCGTTCCACGACGCTGCCGTGCGCCAGCGGCTCGAAGCGATCCTCCATCCGCTGATCGGCGCCGAGGCCGAGCGCCAGGCCGCTGCCGCTGCCGCCGAATCGCCGGCGCTCGTCTTCGACGTCCCGCTCCTCATCGAGTCGGGGCGCTGGCGCAGCCGCGTCGATGCGGTCTGGGTGGTCGATTGCGACGAAGCGTCGCAGGTCGAGCGCGTGGCCGCGCGGCCCGGCTGGAGCGCCGACGGCGCGCGCGCGGTCATCGCGCAGCAGGCGACGCGACGCGCGCGCCGCGCCGGCCCCGACGCGGTCATCCACAACGTCGGCATCTCGCTCGTCGAGCTCGCCGACGAGGTCCACCGGCTCTGGGCGATCGCGGTGCGCGCAGGGGCTTGACGGGCGAGCGGCCGGCCGGCCGTTTCGCTATGAAACAATCCGCGCCGCGACCGCTGCCACGACGAGCCCGCCTTCGAGCGGCGCCGCCCTCCCCTTGATCGTCTACGAGTACCCGTTCAACGAGAGCATCCGCACGATGCTCCGCCTCGAGCATCTGTTCGACCGTCTCGGCCAGCTGATCGAGCGCGATGCCGCGGTCGACCATCACCATGCGCTGGCGACGATCTTCGAGATCATGGACGTCGGCTCGCGCGCCGACCTCAAGTCCGACCTGCTGAAGGAGCTCGAGAAGCATCGCCAGCAGTTCCTCGCGTACCGCGGCAATCCCTCGATCTCGCAGGCGACGCTCGAGGGCGTCCTCGACCGCATCGACACGGCGTTCGCGCGCCTCAACCAGGTCGCCGGCAAGGCAGGCGCGACGCTGACCGCCAACGAGTGGCTGATGAGCATCCGCAGCCGGATCAGCATCCCGGGCGGCACCTGCGAGTTCGACCTGCCCGCGTACTACGCGTGGCAGCAGCTCGACGCGCGGCGCCGCCGCGCCGACCTGAACCAGTGGGTGGGCTCGCTGCTGCCGCTCGCCGAAGCGCTGCAGGTCCTGCTCGGCGTGCTGCGCGACTCCGGAGCGCCGCAGCAGGTCGTCGCGCACGCCGGCCAGTACTCGCAGAGCCTGCCCGCGGGGCGCCTCTATCGATTGCTGCGCGTCCGCCTCGAGCAGGCCCTGCAGCTCGTTCCCGAGATCAGCGGGCACCGGCTGATGGTGCTGGTCCGCCTCATGCGCCAGGAGCCCGACGGACGGCTGCGCGCGAGCGAGGAGGACAGCAGCTTCGAGCTGACGCTGTGCGCATGAGTGTCGCCGCACGGCCGCTGCGAAGGCGGCACTGCGTCGCGCTTTGCGGGAGCGGCCGAACGCCGAGGCTGCAGCGATGAGCGAGGCGCCGATCCGGCGGCGCATCGTCCGCTGCCCGGCGTGCGGCGGCGATGCCGTCTACGCGGTGTCGAACCCGAGCCGTCCGTTCTGCGGCCCACGCTGCAAGGAGAGCGATCTCGGCGCGTGGGCGAGCGAGGCGTACGGCATCGAAGCGACGCCGCGCAGCGACGACGAGCCCGATCCCGACCCGATTACCTAAGTCACGCCGTCCGCGCGGGCCGGCTCGCTATCCTCGTCGCCACCTGACGGGAGGCGCACGCGTGGACATCTTCGGCCGGCACCTCGCAGCGACGCTCGCCGCGGCGGCGCTGCTCGGCGCATGCGCGAGCAAGCCGCCGCCGCCGGCGTCGGTGAGCGGGACGATCCAGGCGTCGCCGCAGGTCAACCCGAGCGCGAGCCGCAGGCCGTCGCCGATCCTCGTGCGCGTCTACGAGCTGAAGTCCGCGGCGACGTTCAACGGCGCCGACTTCATGTCGCTCTACCAGCGCGACCAGGCCTCGCTCGCCGCCGACATGCTCGCCAAGGAGGAGTACACGCTCTCGCCGGGCGAGTCGAAGCCGTTCGCGAAGACGCTCGCTCCCGACACGCGCTTCCTCGGCGTCGTCGGCGCCTATCGCGACCTCGAGCACGCCAAGTGGCGCAGCGTCGTGCCGATCACGCCCAACCAGCCGCAGAAGGTGACGATCACCGCCGGCGAGCTCGCCATCGAGGCGACGGTCAGCAAGTGAGCCTGCACAGCAAGGTCGTCTGGTCGCAGGGCATGTTCCTGCTGCCGCACCACTTTCAGCAGGAAGCCCGCCACGTCGAATACGCGCTCGACATGCGGCTGCGCGCGACTGGCGCGCACGCGTGGGGCTTCTTCGAGCTCGCGCTCGACCAGGGGATGCTCGCGATCGGCCGCATCGGCATCACGCGCGCGAGCGGGATCCTGCCCGACGGCACGCCGTTCTCGATCCCGACCCACGACGCGCAGCCGATGGCGTTCGACGTTCCCGCCGACATGCGCGGCGAACTCGCGTGCCTTGCCGTCCCGCTCGCGCGCGAGGGCGTGACGCAGGTCGGCTTCGGCGACGACGAAGCGCACGAGCTGCGGCGCTGGCGCGCCGGCAGCGAGGAGCTGCGCGACCACACCAACGCTGCCGACGAGCCCGAGACGGTGCAGACCGGAGCGCTCGACCTGCGCATCGTGCGCGCCAAGGACGCCGGCGAAGGCTACGCGCTGCTCGGGCTGGCGCGCGTCAACGAGCGGCGCAGCGACAACCAGGTCGTCCTCGACCCGCTCTACATCGCGCCGCAGACGCGGATCGACGCGAGCCAGCAGCTCTCGGCGCACGCCACGCTGCTGCACGGCCTCATCCACCAGCGCGCGCGCGCGTTCGCCTCGCGCATGGGCCAGCTGAGCCACGGCATCTCGGAGATGGCCGACTTCCTCATGCTGCAGGCGCTCAACCGCGCCGAGCCGATCTTTCGCCAGCACGCGCTGGTGCCGAGCTCGCACCCGCGCGAGCTCTACCACGCGTGCCTGCAGCTGGCCGGCGACCTCGCGACGTTCACCAGCGACGCCCGCGTCGCCGCCGAGTACCCGCCGTACCGCCACGACGACCTCCACGCGACCTTCGTCCCGGTGATCGCCGACCTGCGGCGCATGCTCTCGACGGTGCTCGAGCGCAACGCGGTGCAGATCGAGCTCGTCGATCGCAGCCACGGCGTGCGCACCGCCGTGTTCCCCGACCCGGAGCTCGCGCGCAGCGCCAGCTTCGTCCTCGCGGTGAATGCGCAGATGCCCGCCGAGCAGCTGCGGATGCGCTTTCCCGCGCAGTCGAAGCTCGGGCCGTCCGACAAGCTGCGCGACCTCGTCAACCTGCAGCTGCCCGGCGTCGCGCTGCGCTCGCTGCCGACCGCGCCGCGCCAGCTCCCGTTCCATGCCGGCTTTCACTACTTCGAGCTCGACCGCGGTGGCGAGCTCTGGAAGCAGCTCGAGAAGAACGGCAGCCTCGCGCTCCACGTCGCCGGCGACTTTCCGGCGCTCGAGCTCGAGCTGTGGGCGATCCGGCAGTGAAGCGGCGCGCCTAGGCATGGAGGCGGCACGTGGACCCCTCTGCCCTCAATGATCCGTTCGCCGACCGCGACGAGCAGACCCGCACGTTCCTGAAGCCCGACCCGCGCGGCCGCGGCGCCGCGCGCAGCGCCGAGACGACGAGCGTCGATGCCGCGGCGCCGGATGTGGCGATCGCCGACGTCGGCCTCAACCCGCTCGTCGCGCTCGCCAATCCGCTGTTGCTGCTCGTGCCGCAGCTGCGCGCGACGCGCCAGGTCGCCGACCCCGGCGCCCTGCGCACGTCGCTGGCGCAGGGCATCCGCGACTTCGCGGCTCGCGCAGCGGCACGCGGCATCGCGCCCGAGCGCGTGATGGCCGCGCGCTACGTGCTGTGCACGATGATCGACGAGGCCGCCGCCGACACGCCGTGGGGAGGCTCGGGCGTGTGGGGCCGGCACAGCCTGCTCGCGATGTTCCACAACGAGACCGAGGGCGGCGAGAAGGTGTTCCAGCTGATGGCGCGTCTCGCCGAGAAGCCGGCCGAGAACCGCGACCTGCTCGAGCTCATCTACGCGGCGATCACGCTCGGTTTCGAAGGCCGCTATCGCGTCATCGCGAACGGCCGTGCGCAGCTCGACGCCGTGCGCGACCGGCTCGCGCAGATCGTGCGCAAGGAGCGCGGCGACCACCCGCACGCGCTCGCCGAGCATTGGCAGGGACAGACGGTGCGGCGCTCGACGCCGACGGGCTGGCTGCCGCTCGCCGCGACCGCGTGCGTCGCGGCGCTCGTGATGGGCGGCACGTACCTGGTGCTGCGCTCGTCGCTCGCCGCGCGCTCCGATCCGGTGTTCGGCGCGATCCAGGGACTGCGGCTGACGCCGCCGGTGACGCCGACGCTGCAGCCGGCGCCGAAGCCCAGGCTCGCGCAGTACCTGCAGCCCGACATCAAGGCCGGCCTCGTGCGCGTCAGCGACGAGATCGACCGCAGCGTCGTCACGATCCGCGGCGACGGCCTGTTCGCATCCGGAAGCGCGACGCTCGTTCCCGAGCGCGAGGCGCTGATGGTGCGGATCGCCGAGGCGCTCGCGCTCGTTCCCGGCAACGTGCTCGTCACCGGCCACACCGACAACCAGCCGATCGCACGCAGCGCCCGCTTCCCGTCGAACTGGCACCTGTCGGAGGAGCGCGCGAAGAACGTGCGCGACATGCTCGTCGAGCACAAGGTCGCCGCCGATCGCATCCGCGCTGAAGGACGCGCCGACGCCGAACCGGTCGTCGCCAACGACACCCCGGCCAACCGCGCGCTCAACCGCCGCGTCGAAGTGACGCTCTTCGTCGCCCGCAGCGCCGACGCGAGCGCCAGCCGGCCGCAAGGCAAATGATCAAGAAGCTGCTCGGTCTGGTCTTCAACCGCTGGGTGCTGCTCGCGGTGCTGCTGCTCGCGATCTCGCTCGTCGTCTGGTGGCTCGGGCCGCTGATCGGATTCACGGTGCGCTCGACGGGCGCGACGTGGGCGCCGCTCGAATCCGAGCGCGCACGCTGGATCACGATCGGCGCCGTCGTCGTGCTCTTCGTCGTCGTCGTCGCGTGGCGCGCGTGGCGCGCGCGAAGCGGCAACGCCGCCGTCGTGCGACAGCTCGTCGCTGCTCCGGCCGGCGAAAAGGAGAGCGAAAGCCCCGACATGCTCGCCGTGCGGCAGCGCTTCGAGAAGGCGCTCTTCACGCTCAAGCGCGCGCGCTTCGGCCCGGGCGGGATCGTCGCCGGCTGGAAGGCGAAGCTGAACGGCCGCTATCTCTACGAGCTGCCGTGGTACCTCATCATCGGCGCGCCCGGCTCCGGCAAGACGACGGCGCTGCGCCACTCCGGGCTCAAGTTCCCGCTCGCCGACGCCGGCGACGACGCGTCGATCCGCGGCGTCGGCGGCACGCGCAACTGCGACTGGTGGTTCACCGACCAGGCGGTGCTGATCGACACCGCGGGCCGCTTCACGACGCAGGACAGCGACCGCGAGAACGACCGCGCGACGTGGAGCGGCTTTCTCGCGATGCTCAAGCGGACGCGGCCGCGGCAGCCGCTGAACGGCGTCCTCGTCACCGTCTCGGTGCCCGACCTGCTGACGCGCACGCTCGCCGAGCGCCGCCAGTACGCGGCCACCGTGCGGCAGCGCCTGCAGGAGCTGCACGAA
>JASLGD010000429.1 GCA_030150305.1 Caldimonas sp.
CGCCGCCGTCGATCGCGTGGCCGTCGGCGACGTCGACGCGTGTTGCGACGTGGTGGCGATGGCGCTCGCGGCGGCCGCCGGCTGCACTGCGGGCGCGGGCTGCGCGGCCGCAGGAGGATGCGACGCGGCCGGCGGCGACGAAGTGACCGCGGATGCCGGCGCCGACGCCGCGAGCGGACCCGGGCCGGCGACCGCGAGCGACGTCGCCGGGCTGCCTTGCCGCCAGCCGTTGTAGAGCGCGAACGCGGCGAGCACGGCGACCGCGAGGCCGGCACCGATGACGATCCCGACTCCGGTGCCGCGAACGCTCGGCGCGCGCTCTGGAGGCGTCGAGTGCGGCATCCTGCCGAACACCTCGCGCCCCGCCTTCTCGACCATCGCGTCGTCGATCGTGTGCTTGCCGTGCGCGTAGGCGCCGAGCATCACGCGGTCGCACAGCAGGTTGATGCGACGCGGCACGCCGCGCGAGATGTCGTGGATGCGCTGCAGCGCCTTGCGGTCAAACGGGATCGCACGCGTCATGCCGGCGACCGAGAGGCGATGCCGGATGTAGTGCTCGGTCTCCTTCGCCGTCAGCGCCTTCAGGTGGAAGCGCGCGATGACGCGCTGCGCAAGCTGCTCGAGGTCGGGGCGCTCGAGCATCGTGCGCAGCTCGGGCTGGCCGATCAGCACGATCTGCAGCAGCTTGCGCTCGTTCGTCTCGAGGTTGGTCAGCAGCCGAAGCTGCTCGAGCACGTCCGCCGAGAGCTGCTGCGCCTCGTCGATGATGAGGACGTTGTTCTGGCCGACGGCGTGCGTGCGCAGCAGGAAGTCGTTGAGCGCGTCGACGTACGTCTTGACCGTCGCCTGCCCGCGCACTTTCGGCGCCGGGATGTGGAACTCGTCGCCGATCGACTTGACGAGCTCGAGCACCGTCAGCTTCGGATTGAAGATGTACGCGACGTTGCAGCGCTTCGGGATCTGCTCGAGGAAGCACCGGCAGACCGTCGTCTTGCCGGCGCCGATCTCGCCCGACAGGAGGACGAACCCGCCGCCGCCGCCGACGCCGTAGAGCAGGTGCGCGAGCGCCTCGCGGTGGCGCTTGCTCATGTACAGGTAGCGCGGATCCGGGGCGAGCGAGAACGGCTCCTGCTTGAGGCCGAAGAACCGCATGTACATGCCGGGAGAATACCGTTCCGGCGCGGCGCTCGACCCCGGGCCGGAAGGCGGCCGCGCCCGGCGCGGCGCCTGCGCGTGGTCCATCAGCGCCACGCGCTGTCCGCCTCTGCCGTGCGCCGCCACGGAACGATCCGCTCGAAGATCCCGTCGCGCTCGACGAACGCGTGTCGCAGCGCCATCGCGACGTGGCCGAGCGTCAGCGCGAGCAGGAGGTAGCTGCTCCAGTCGTGGACGCGGACGAGCAACGCATACGCGCTCGGCGAATCGATCCCCCACGGCGGCAGCTCGGCGCCGAAGAAGCTGACGCCGCGCTTGCTGAAGTTGGAGCCGAGGTAGCCCGAGAGCGGCACGACCACCATGCACGCGTAGAGCACGACGTGCCCGGCCTGCGCGGCACGCCGACGCGCGGCCGACATCGAGGCGGGCCACGGCGGTGGCGTGTGCGCCAGCCGCCACGCGATCCGCAGCACGATGAGGATGCCGAGGACGATGCCGATCGACTTGTGCAGGTTGATCACGGTCCCGCGGGCCGGCGTCGCGCGCGGTGCGATGTCGTCGAGCAGGAGGCCGAACGCGATCTCGGCCAGCAGCAGAGCGCCGATGCCCCAGTGCAGCCACGCGGCGACGCGGTCGTAGCGCCGCGATGCAGGCTCGTCGGCGACGCGCCTGTGCGTCGATGCGCCGACGGCGCTCGAATCGGAGCTTGCGAAGACGTCAATCACGGAGCAGAGCGGCGATCCCGACGGTGGCGTTGTCTCGGCTCGGCCGTTGCGGCGGGCGAGACGAGCGTTCCGGCCGGCGTGCCGCCGATCGCGCCGATTCTGGCATCGCCCGGGACGACCGCCGCACGACGAGAGGAAACCCGGGGGCATCCCGCATGACGGACGCGCTCAGAGCCCGGCGATGTAGTGCGCCAGGTTCTCGATGTCCTGCGCGTTCAGCGTGCTCGCGACGCTCGTCATGTTGCCGGCGTCGTTGGTGCGCGTGCGCGCCTTGAAGTCCGAGAGCTGCTTGACGACGTACGCGTAGTTCTGGCCGGCGACCCGCGGGATCTCGTTCTGCCCGGCGAAGCCGCCGAGGTGGCACATCGTGCACAGCGTCTCGTCGGCCTTCGCCTTGCCGAGCGCGGCCTTCGCGGCGTCGACCTTGAACGTCTGCGGCGCCGGCTTCTGCCGCGCGAAGTAGTCGGCGAGCTCGCGCATCTCGTCGCGCGTCAGGTCCTTGGCGACCGGCGACATCTGCGGGTCGCTGCGGCGGCCCTCCTGGAAGTCGCGCAGCTCGAGATAGAGGTAGCGCGACGTCTGCCCGGCGAGGATCGGGTACGGATCGATCGCCCTGCCGAGCAGGCCGTGGCACGTCTCGCACAACTCGGCCTTGGCGGGGGCCGCGGTTTGCGCGAGGGAGAGGGGGGTCGCGAGGGCGAGGGCGAGGGCGGTGAAAAGCGCGGCGGGAAGTCTCAGAACCTGTTCCTTTCGATCGTCTCGCCGCGCCTCGAATACGCCCTCAGGGAAGCGCGAACACCATGACGGTGTTGCCGCGCTTGAAGTCGAGCTGCGTGTTGCCGCCGGCGGCGACGGCGACGTACTGCTTGCCGCCGACCATGTACGACACGGCCGGCGCGTTGACGCCGGCACCGCACTGGTACTCCCACAGCTTCTTGCCGGTGCGCGCGTCGAAGGCGCGGAAGTAGCCGTTGCCCTCGCCGTTGAAGACGAGGTCGCCGGCGGTCGCGAGGACGCCGCCGATCAGCGGCTGCTCGGTGTCGAACTTCCACGCGACCTTGCCGGTGTCGACGTTGACCGCCGCGAGCCGGCCCCACTGCTTCTCGGACGGGATGACCTTGAACGCGCCGCCGAGCCAGAGCTTGCCGCCCGGGTAGGCGGCCTGTTCGACGTGGTAGGTCATCGGCTGGTGCAGGTTGGCGGCGTAGACCAGGCGCGTCTTCGGGTTGAACGCCATCGGGCTCCACTCGACGCCACCGTTGGCGCCCGGGAGCATGCGTGCGCCGTCCTTGGTCGGCAGCACCCACATGTTCTCCTGCGGGATCATCGCCTCGCTGAAGCGGATCAGTTCGCCCGTGGCGCGGTCATGGACATAGACGTGGCCGGTCTTGCCGCCGTGGATCGCGACCTTGCGCATCGCGCCGCTCTTGTCCTTGGCTTCGGCCAGGATCACCGGCGAGACGGCGTCGAGGTCCCAGACGTCGTGCGCGATGTACTGGTAGTGCCACTTCTTCTCGCCGGTGTTGAGGTCGACCGCGACGATCGAGTCGGTGTAGAGGTTGTCGCCCGGCCGCTCGGCGCCGTACAGGTCGGGGCTCGGGTTGCCGACGACGAAGAACGCGGTGTTGGTCGCCTTGTCGATCGCCGGCGCCATCCAGACGCCGCCGCCGAGCGTCTTGTAGAAGTCGGCGTTCTTCGCGAAGGCTGCCTTCTCGGCGGCGATGTCGCGGTGCATGTCGCGCCCGGTCGCGTCGTTCTGCGCCCAGACGCCCTCGTGGCCCTTCTCGGGGATCGTGTAGAAGGTCCAGAGCAGCTTGCCGTCGTTGGCGTCGAACGCCTTCAGGAAGCCGCGGATTCCGTACTCGCCGCCGTTGGTGCCGATCAGGATCTTGCCGTTGACGGCGACCGGCGCCATCGTCTCCGAGTAGCCGGCCTCGGGGTCGCCGATCTGCGTCGACCACAGCACCTTGCCCGTCTTGGCGTCGAACGCGAGCAGCTTGGCGTCGAGCGTTCCCATGTAGAGACGGTCGCCCATGACGGCGACGCCGCGGTTGTTCGGGCCGCAGCAGAAGGTCGTCACCGGACCCATCTTGTGCTTGTAGTGCCAGAACTCCTTGCCGGTCGCGGCGTCGAGCGCGTACAGGTGGTTGTACGACGTCGTGATGTACATGATCCCGTCGACGACGATCGGCGCGGTCTCCATCGACTCGACGACTTCGGTCTGGAACTGGAACGCCGGTCTCAGCTTGGCGACGTTCGTGGTGTTGATCTGCGCGCCCGGGTAGTAGCGGGTCTGCGCATAGCTGCCGTTCGAGTGCAGGTAATTGGCGCTGTCCTTGTCGGCAGCGTCGAGCCGCTGCTGCGGCACGGAGATGGTCTTGCTCACCGGGCCGCCGGTGGCGGCGTTCGCCCCGCCGGCCACCTCGGGCTGCGCGAAGGCGCCCGGCGATGCAGCGAACAGTGCGCTCGCCACCAGCGAAGTTGCCCATCCGCATCGCGGACGATGAAGTCGAAGCATGTGGTCTCCTCTCGTGGTCTTCATTGATCTCGGGAGAATCGACGTCGACGCATCGATGCGCAGCGGACGTCGGGCGCGGCCCTCCATCGGGGTCCCGTCTTCATCGCGGTGCGGGTTCGCCGGCCGCGTCTCTCACAATGGACAAGCGTACCCACAATCGGGCGGGCTGCCAACGCCTGTCTCTCTCGCTGCGATGCAGCATGCGAACCCGAGGTGTCCCATGTCAGCGTCTTGCCACCGCTTCCCTTTCGTGTCCTGGCGCGCGGCCGCCCTCGTCGCGCTCGTCGCCGCGTCGGCGGCGTCGGCGCAGGCGCCGAGCAATCCGACGCTCAACGCGCAGCTCCTCGTCGGCGCGCGTCAAGGCGACGTCGCGCAGGTCCAGCGCGTCCTCGACGCCGGTGCGTCGCCCGCCTCGCGCAACCGCCTCGGCAAGACCGCGCTGCTCCTCGCCGCCGAGAAGGGCAACCTCGCGATCGTCGAGGCGCTGCTGCAGAAGGGCGCCGACGTCAACCAGCCGTCGCTCGAGGGCGTGACGCCGCTGATGGCGGCGGCATACGCGGGCGACGGGCCGGTCGTCAAGCGGCTGCTCGCGGCCGGCGCGCGCACCGACGCCGTCGATCGCATGAACAAGCCGGCGATGGTCTACGCCGCCGGGCAGGGTGGCGCCGACGCCGTCGAGGCGCTGCTCGCCTCGGGGATCGACGTCAATGCCGCGTACGAGCACCGGCTCACCGCGCTGATGTGGGCGGCGGGCCAGGGCAAGCTCGACACGGTGAAGCTGCTCATCGCGCGCGGTGCCAAGGTCGACCTTCGCGACGACCGCGGCATGACCGCTGCCGACATCGCGCGCGAGGCCGGCCAGGGCGCCGTCGTCGCGGCGCTCACGAACACGTGACCGCCGCCGCCCGCGATCGGCGCTCGACCAGCTCGCGGCGCAACCAGCTCTCGACCGGCTCGCGCAACAACCAGCGCTCGACCGGCTCGCGCAACAGCCTGCGCTGCAGCAGCTCGAAGCGGCGCGCGAAGGTCAAGCCGGACTGAGCGTCGTCGCGCGATCGGCGCCGCGCGCGAGCGCGCGCGCGATCTCGGCGTGGAACCAGCCGACGGCCTGCTCGGCGCGCCCGGCGGTCAGGTGCCGGTTGGCGCCGCTCTTCAGACCGCGCTGGATCGCGACCGCGCACGCGATGTCTTCCTTCTCGAAGACGCCTTGTTCGATCAGCGCGAACGTCTTCTCCCAGTGCGGCGTCCAGTCGGGTGTCGTCCGGTCGGCGGGGACGAGCATGCGGTGCGTCCACGACAGCGTCTCGGCGCCGACCGGGTAGAGCGTGATCAGGCTCAGGTAGTCGGGATGGAAGATCGTGACGACGTTCGGGAAGAGGACGTGACTCGGCGTCGCGATGTCGCACAGCGACGCGAAGTCGTGCGGCAGCGATGCGCCTTCTGCGACCCAAGCCTGCGCGGCGCGACGCGCGACGAGCGACTGCGTGTGCGGCCCGAGCCGCGCCGCCGGCGCGAGGCTGTCGAGGAAGAACGGCGAGATCGTGTCCTTGTGGAGGACGCGGATGTGGTACGCCTCGAGGAAGGCGTCGACGATCAGCTTCCAGTTCGCCGGGTACTCGGCGCGCACGGTTCGAAAGAGGCGCAGCCCGTCGATGCTGCAGAAAGGCAGCTCGCGGTCGAGCTCGCCGAGATGGGCGGCGACGTCGATCGAAGCGCCCGCGGTCGGCACGACCCAGAGCAACCCGTGCCGTTCCTCGGCGGGCAGCGCGACGAGGTCGACGGCGTCGGCGCTGCAGTCGTCGAAGCTCTCGGCCTGCAGCCGATGGCGAAGCGCGC
>JASLGD010000431.1 GCA_030150305.1 Caldimonas sp.
CGCCGGACCGCCGCGGCGGCTCGTCGCGACCGCGCTCGTCGTCGCCGTGGTCGGCAACGCGATCGCGCTGGTCGGCGCCGACGCGCTCGCTGCCGCGCTCGGCGCGGCGCCCGCGGTCTTCGTCGCCGCGCTGGCGCGAACGCTCGGGCGCGCCGGGCTCTCCGCGTGCTACGCGATCGCGGTCGTCGCGTTGGTCGGCGCGCGCGCGGTTCCACCGTGGCTGCGTCCGCTGCAACTCGCCGGCCGCATGCCGCTCACCAACTACGTGCTGCAGACGCTGCTCGCGAGCTTCTGCTTCTACGGCTGGGGGCTCGGCTGGTGGGGGCGCGCCGACGCGAGCTTCGAGACCGCGCTCGCGATCGTGCTCTTCACCTGCATCCAGCTGCCGTTCAGCGCCCTCTGGCTCGCGCGCCACCGGAGCGGACCGCTCGAAGCGCTCTGGCGCTTCTTCACGTACGGTTCGCGCTGAGCCTGTACGCGTCGGCGAGCAGCGCGTACGACGTGCGCCGCACCGCGGGGTCGTGTGCCCAGGTGTTGACGACGACCTCGTCGAGCGAGAACTGCGCGACGAGGCGATCGATCCGCTCGCGCACCGTCGCGACCGAGCCGACGAACGCGCGCGCGCGCATCGGCGCAAGCGTCTGCTCCTCGGCGGCGCTGAAGCCGCGCGCCGCGATCGCGGCCGGCGATTGGAGCGGACCGAGGACGCCGCGCGCGCGGTCGATGCGCCAGCGGTCGCGCGACAGCGCGTGGTGCTGCGCCTCTTCGTCGGTCGCGGCGACGAGCGCCCAGATGCACAGCGTCGCCTGCGGTCGCGGGTGGCGCTCGCTCGGCTGGTAGCGATCGCGATAGAGCGCCAGGGCCTGCTCGGCGCCGACGCCGTCGGTGAAGAAGTACGCGAACGCGTACGGCAGGCCGAAGTGCGCGGCGAGCTGCGCGCCGTAATCGGAGCTGCCGAGGATCCAGATCTCGGGCGCGTGCGGCCCCAGCGGATGCGCAGTGATTCCGGCGTGACGGCCGACGCTCGTCCACGCCTGCAGGTCGCGCACCTGCGCCGGGAACTCCTCGGCCGCGAGCGCGGCGTTCGGGTTGAGCGCGAGCGCGGTGCGCATGTCGCCGCCCGGCGCGCGGCCGACGCCGAGGTCGATCCGCCCCGGCGCGAGCGCCTCGAGGACGCGGAACTGCTCGGCGACCTTGAGCGCGCTGTAGTGCGGCAGCATGACGCCGGCGCTGCCGATGCGGATCGTCGACGTCCGCGCCGCGATCGCCGCCATCACGATCTCGGGCGCGCTGCCGACGATCGTCGGCAGGCCGTGGTGCTCGCTCAGCCAGAAGCGCGAATAGCCGAGCCGCTCGCAGTGCTCGGCGAGCGCGAGCGTGTCGCGAATCGCGGCGTCCTCGCTGCTGCCGGCGAGCGAGACCGACTGGTCCAGGACCGAGAGCTTCATCGAGCGAGATCCTTCGCTGCGCTCACGATGACAGCGCGCGTCATCCGTGCGGATGCGTCGGATCGATCCAGCGCACCGTCTCGGGCTTCTCGACCGGCTCGATCGGCAGGTTGACCGCGACCGCTTCGCCGTCGCTGCGGCAGAGCACGCACTCGAGCGTCTCGGTCGCGCTCGCGTTGATCTCCTGGTGCGGCACCCATGGCGGCACGTAGATGAAGTCGCCCGGGCCGGCCTCGGCGGTGTATTCGAGCTTCTCGCCCCAGCGCATCCGCGCGCGGCCCTTGACGACGTAGATCACGCTCTCGAGATGGCCGTGGTGGTGGGCGCCCGTCTTCGCGTCGGGATGGATGTGCACGGTGCCGGCCCAGAGCTTCTGCGCGCCGACGCGCGCGAAGTTGATCGCCGCCTTGCGGTCCATTCCCGGCGTCTGCGCCGTGTTCGGATCGAGGCTCGACGCCGGAATCACGCGCACGCCGTCGTCGCGCCAGTCGCGCGTTCCGGTTTCAGGTGGTTGCTGCACAAGACCTCCGCATCGACGCGTCTACTGGCAACTCGTGTACAGTAGTCGCACAGTTATACGCAAGACAGTGGTTGTTCGTGATTCTCGTTCTACCCCCGCGGTCCTCGCGGCGGGACGTGTGAAATCCCCCTTGATCGACTCTTGAGTGTCGCTGCATGCGCCGCATGTGCTGCGCATTTCCCTTTTCAGACAGGACATCTTCCATGACGACTCAAACCGGAACCGTGAAGTGGTTCAACGAAGCGAAGGGCTTCGGCTTCATCGCCCAGGACTCCGGCGGGGCCGACCTCTTCGCCCACTTCCGCGACATCCAGGGCACCGGATTCAAGACGCTGCAGGAAAACCAGCGCGTCGAATTCGAAGTCAAGCAGGGCCAGAAGGGCCTGCAGGCAGCGAACATCCGCGTGATCTGATCGCGTTCGGCTTGAACGAACGGCCGCGGCTCGCCGCGGCTTTTTTTCGCCTGCGTCCCGGCGCCGCTTTCGGCTGTGCCCGCTTAGCATCCACGCCTACCCTCGGGAGACGCCGATGACGACGCAGGCCGCGACGACCAACCACCAGATCCGCCTCGCCCGCCGCCCGGTCGGCCTGCCGACGCGGACCGACTGGGAGTTCTCCGCCGAGCCGGTCGCGCCGCCCGATGCCGGCGGCGTCCTCGTCAAGACGCTCATGCTCTCGCTCGATCCGGCGATGCGCGGCTGGATGAACGAAGGCAAGAGCTACATCGCGCCGGTCGGGATCGGCGAGGTGATGCGCGCCGGCGGCGTCGGCGTCGTCGTCGCGTCGGCAGATGCGCGCTTCGC
>JASLGD010000499.1 GCA_030150305.1 Caldimonas sp.
CGGCCGCGAGCGCGTGGAACGCATCGCTGACGGCGCGCGCCAGCTGCGGGTCGTCCTTGCGGTACATGATCGCGTACGGGTCGTATGACAGGAACTCGCCGACGACCTCGTAGGCGCCCTGCTGCCGGTTCTGCGCGAGCAGGCCGTAGAGCAGCACGTCGTCGGTGGCGAACGCATCGACCTGGCCCGAGGTCAGCATCGCGAACGACGCCGCATGGTCGGGCGCCGACGTCAGCGCGAAGTCGAGCCTGAACTTGCGCGCGAGCTCGCGCAGCGCCGCCTCGTTGGTGGTGCCCGCCGTCACGACGACCTTCCTGCCGCCGAGGTCGCGATACGAGCGGATCGACGAGCCCTTCCTGACGAGCAGCTTGGTGCCGGAGACGAACGTCGTCGGCGAGAAGGCGACGACCTTGCGCCGCTCGAGGTTGCTCGTCGTCGACCCGCACTCGAGGTCGCTCTGCCCCGAGACGATCGATCCGATCCGCGTCTCGGCCGTCACCGGCTGCCAGCGGATCGCGAGCGTGCGCCCGACCTGGTCGCCGATCGCCTCGACGACGAGCTTGCAGAGGTCGATCGAGTAGCCGATCGGCTCGCCGCGCGGCGACAGGTACGAGAACGGAATCGACGCCGCGCGGTAGGCGATCGTGATCGTTCCGCTCTCGCGCGCCTTGTGCAGCGTTCCGGTCAGCGTCGCCGGCGCCTCGGCCGGCGCGCGCGCAGGCCCCGCGGCGCTCGCCGCCGCGGCGATCCGCAGGCACGTCGCGCGCCGGCAGCGCGCGAACAGTCGGCCGCTCACGCCGCTGCCGCGCGCGACCCCACGCCGGTGTCGAGGGGCACGACATCGGCCTCGGGCTCGGGCATCAGCTCGCCCTCCCACTTGGCGACGACGGCGGTCGCGATCGAGTTGCCCACCGCGTTGGTCGCCGAGCGGCCCATGTCGAGGAACGTGTCGACGCCGAGGATCAGCAGCAGCCCGGCCTCGGGGATGTTGAACTGGTTGAGCGTCGCCGCGATCACGACCAGCGACGCGCGCGGCACGCCGGCCATGCCCTTCGACGTCAGCATCAGGATGAGCAGCATCGTGATCTGCGTCCCGATCGGCAGGTGCATGCCGTACGCCTGCGCGATGAAGAGCACCGCGAACGTGCAGTACATCATCGAGCCGTCGAGGTTGAACGAATACCCCATCGGCATGACGAAGCTCGAGATCTTGCGCTTGACGCCGAAGCGGTCGAGCGCGTCGAGGATCTTCGGATACGCCGCCTCGGAGCTCGCGGTCGCGAACGAGAGCAGGAACGCCTCCTTGATCAGCGCCAGCAGCCTGAAGACGCGCGGGCCGAGGAAGGTGAAGCCGGCGGCGACGAGCACCGACCAGAGGATGATCAGCCCCAGATAGAAGTCGCCCATGAAGACGGCGAACTTGAGCAGGATCTCGAGGCCGTTGACCGCGACCGTCGCCGCCATCGCTGCCATCACCGCGAGCGGCGCGAGCTTCATGACGTAGCCGGTGATCCTCAGCATCGCGTGCGCGAGCTCGTCGATCATGCCGACCAGCGCCCGCGCCTTCTCGCCCATCGCCGACAGCGCGACGCCGAAGAACATCGAGAAGACGACGATCTGCAGGATCTCGTTGTTGGCCATCGCCTCGGCGACCGACTTGGGAACGAGGTGCGCGACGAAGTCCTTGAGCGTGAACTTCGACGTCGCGAGGTTCGCCGACGCGCCGATGTCGGGCAACGGCAGGCCGACGTTGACGCCCGGCTGCAGCAGGTTGGCGAGCACGAGCCCGAGGACGAGCGAGACGAGCGACGCCGTGATGAACCAGCCGAGCGCCTTCGCGAAGACGCGGCCCACCGACGCGGCGTCGCCCATGTGCGCGATGCCGACGACGAGGGTCGAGAAGACGAGCGGCGCGATGATCATCTTGATCAGCCGCAAGAACACGTCGGAGACGATCGAGACGTAGCCGGCGACCTGCGTCGCCGTCTTCTTGTCCGGATAGCTGACGAAGATCATGTAGCCGACGACGATGCCGAGCACCATCGCGACCAGGATCCACCCCGCCGGCGGCAGCGACCGTCTCCTCATGGCAAGCCTCCCGAGTCTTTCGCCAGCACCACTATCCGCCAAGTCCCGAGCGTTGTCGAACCCTCAGAGACCGCCGCCCCAGCGGTACTGCCAGGCCACTGCGAGGAGGTCGAAGTTGTTGCCGGTGCGCGCCGAGACGCCGCTGCTGGCGGCGAACTTGATCGAGTTGCGACGGTCGACGGGAATGGCGAGCGTCGCGCCGACGCGCCAGTTCTGCTGCAGGTCGTTCTTCAGCACGCCGGCGATCGTCGTGCGGCCGCCGGTGAAGTAGGTGACGTCGAGCGACGCCCAGATCCCCGAGTGAAAGCTATGGATCGCGTGGCCCTGGAGCGCATAGAGCGGATCCTGGCTGCGCGTCGAGCCGCCGAAGAAGTCGGTGTTGTCGCCGTAGAACGTGACCGCCGCCTGCCCTTCGAGCGTCCAGCTGCCGATCGCCTTCGAGACGCCGAGCTCGGGCTTCACCGACCAGCGGTTGGTGCCGATGTTGAGCAGACGCGTCGGGTCGTACTGCGAAGCGGGCACGCCGACCTGCAGGCTGGCGCCGACGATCAGGTCCTGCCGGTACGCCGCGAACTCGGGCAGCGTCAGCGCCGGCGCGCCGATCAGGTTCGCGGAGAGCCGAAACGCGGGATTGGCGAAGCCGTCGATCGAGCGCTGCACCGGCTGCCCGGCGTAGTCGGCGCTTCCGGAAAGCGACACGTACGGAACGACGACGTCGAACTTGCCGGAGACGCCCCAGAGGTCGAGCACGCGCGCGTACGCGAGCAGCGCCACCGAGGTTCGCAGGCGCGCGTCGGTCACCGGCAGCGAGGGGTCCAGCGACACGCCGCCGTGGCTGTACGCGTAGCCGGCGACGACGAAGTTGACGCCGATCGGCGCGTTCGAATAGGCGCGCGGCTCGATGTCCTGGGCGCGCGCGGCCGCGGCGAACGCCACCGCGGCGATCGCGACGACGACGAGCCTCGCGCCGCGCGCGGCGATGCGCGCGAGGTGCTCGCGTGCGCGGTGTGGTGCCGGCTCGGATGGGATGGGCTCGTCGATCATCGCGCCGCAGCGAGTGTGCGCATCCGCCGCTCGTCTGCAAGCGAGTTCGGCTGGAATGAGACCAAAGTCCAATGGAGCGCCCTGGACGGCGCCGATAGCCTTTCCGCCGCCCGGACGCAGACGTGCGTCTTCGTCCCTGGAAGGATCCATGCACGCGACGGCTCGTCCGGCTTTGGTTGCCCTGTTCGCGGCAGCGCTCGTCGCCGGCTGCGCCGGCACCCCGCTCGTTCCCTGGTCGGCCGACACGCCGCCGCTCGTCCTCGTTCCGGCCGCGAACGCCGGCGTCGTCGACAAGCGCGCGCGCTTTCGCGAGATCTACTGCGCCGTGCTCGAGCAGCACGGCCGCGACGCGCCGGACTACCGCGCGTGCGACGACGCGCTGACGCGCGTCGGCAGCGAGCCGGCGGCGAGCGGCCGTCCGGTCGACCTCGGGCCTTCGCGGCGCCGGCTCGTCGCTGCGATCGTTCCCGGCATCGGCTACGACTGCTTCGCGAAGTGGCTCGCGCCGGCGGGAAGCACCGCGACGCACGTGCGCCGCTTCGGCTACGACTTCGTCGCGATCAAGGTCGACGCGCTCTCCGGGACGGCGACCAACGCACGCCAGATCCGCGACGCCGTGCTGGCGATGGACGTCGGCGAAAGCGCGCGCGTCGTCCTGATCGGCTACTCGAAGGGCGCTCCCGACGTGCTCGACGCGATCGTGCGCTATCCGGAGATCCGGCCGCGCGTCGCCGCGGTCGTCAGCGCCGCCGGCGCGATCGGCGGCTCGCCGCTCGCCAACGACGCCGAGCAGTACCAGGCCGAGCTGCTGCAGCACTTCCCCGGCGCTGCGTGCGACGCCGGCGACGGCGGCGCGGTCGAGAGCCTGCGCCCGGCGACGCGCCGCGCGTGGCTCGCCGAGCACCCGCTGCCGAAGGACGTGCCGACCTACTCGCTCGTCACCTTCCCCAAGCCCGAGCGCATCTCGTCGATCCTCGAAGGCAGCTAC
>JASLGD010000571.1 GCA_030150305.1 Caldimonas sp.
GCCCGGTCCTCGGCGAGGAAGTCGGTCAGCGCGCAGAAGTTGAGCGACAGCTCGGGCGCCTCCTGCTCCTTCGCCCACAGCGCCGTCTCGACGACGAGGTACTCGGTCAGCCCGTTCGGCGTGTCGCGCCGGCGCCGCATCGTGCTGAGCGACCAGCCGCCCCGCGCGGGCGACGGCGCGAGATGGAGGAAGCCGCCGACGCGGCCCGTCTCGTCGAGCGCGACCGCGAACGTCGTGCCCGGCGAATAGAGGTCGTCCATCGCCATCGAGAAGCCGCGCTCGACGTTCTCGCCGCGCCATTCGCAGGAGACGGCGTCGATCTGGGCGCGCAGCTCGGCGTCGACGTCGTCCGCCGGCACGACGCGGAACGTGTAGCCGGCCTTCGTGAGACGCGAGACCGACTGACGCACCTTGCGGATCGCGCGGCCCTCGAGCGAGAACTCGCCCGGCAGGAGCACCGCCTCGTCGCCCATCGCGATCGAGCGCATGCCGAGCCGCTCGTAGCGTGCGAGGTTCTCCTGCGACACGCCGACGACCGCGAAGCGCCAGCCGCGCGCACGGGCGACGCGCCGGAACTCCGCGAGCAGGGCGTCGAGCTCCTGCTCGTCGCCGACCGGGTCGCCGCTGACGATCGCCGTGCTGCCGACGACGCGGTACGCGAGGAACGTGCGCCGGGTCGGCGAGAAGAAGAAGCTCTTGTCCTTGCGCAGGGCGAAGAAGCAGAGGCTGTCGCGCCCGTACTCCTCGACGATGTCGCGCGCCAGCCGGTGCTCGGCGACGGTCTGGACGACCGACTGCGAGAGCGGCCGAAGCCACAGGTAGAGGACCGCGAACGCCGCGAGCAGGCCGAGCGCCGTCAACAGGTCGCTGACCCGGTCCGGGAGCTCGCCGCCGCGCAGCTCGATGCCGATCGAGACGGCGGCCGCCGCGGCGGCGGTGAGGACGATCGCCGCGACGGGGCCGACCGAGCGCGGGTCGCCGGGGACGTCGAAGCGGCGGCGGTAGCGGACGAGCGCGACGAGCAGGAGGAGCGAGATCGCCGCCTCCTCGACGTCGAGGCCCTTGGCCAGATGCGCGACCGCGGACGCGAGCACGGCGACGACCGCCAGCTGCCACGCGCGCCGGCGCCTGCGCGCGAGCGAGCGCGAGAGCCAGAGGAGCGCGATGCCGAACGCGAGCGCGAGGACGCGCGCCGCCTCGGGCACCCCGGGCGGCAGGACGCCGCGCACGACGCGCAGCCGGTCCGAGAACTCGGGCGTCAGCGCCGAGACGACGCCGATCACGCCGACGGCCGCGGCCGCCCACGCGAGCAGTGACTCCGGCTTGGGCCTCCGTAGCGTCACGCGCGCAGGGTACAACCGTTCTCATGCAGGCTCCTGAACGCGTCCCGATCCCGCGCTGGATCGCACCGCTCCTGCTCGTCACCGCCGCCGGCCTCGGCCCGTGGACGCTCTGGCTCACGTACAGCCTCCCGTCGCGGCACGTCACCCACCACTACGACCTGGCGTGGGTCGTCTTCGACATCGCCCTGCTGATCGCGTTCGCGTCGACGGGCTGGTGCGCGATCCGCGGCTCCCAGTGGCTCGTGCCCGCGGCCGCCGCCACCGGGACGCTCCTGCTCTGCGACGCGTGGTTCGACGTCGTCACGTCGCAGGGCGGCAGCGAGCTGCTCGAGGCGCTGCTCGAGGCGTGCCTCGCCGAGCTGCCGCTCGCGGCGCTCTGCTTCTACATCGTCTACGACGCCGAGCGGTTCCGTCAGGAGACGGTCGTCCGCTACTCGGACTCGCTACGCCGGCGGCGCCGGGGGGAGGCCGGCGGGTAGGTCCTCGACCAGGCGCAGGCGATGCTCGAGCTGCGCGACGCGCAGCTCCAGCTCGTCGAAGTCGTCGCGCGTGACGAGGTTCAGCTCGTCGACGATCGCGCGCATCGCCGCGAGCGCCTGCTCCGAGAGCCGCGCGCGACCGCCGCGCAGACGGGCGGGGAGCTCGAGGAGCAGCTCCTCGAGGACGTCTGCGAGCCGCTCGCCGCTACCGCGCGCGGCCATGCGGCCTCGACCGGCGGCGCTGCCGCCGCTTCTCGCGGCTCGCCTGCGCGGACGGCGTCGACGGAGACGCCTGCACCACGTCGACGAGCTCGGGCGTCGGCTCGGCCGCGAGCGCGAGCTCCGACTCCTGCATCGCCGCGACCTCTTCCTCGATCGGCTGGGCAACGCGCTTGCGCTTCGCGTACTCCGGCTCGCGCTCCTTCGAGATCGTGAGCAGCGGCGCCGCGATGAAGATCGACGAGTACGCACCCGACGTGACGCCGATCATCAGCGCGAACGCGAAGTCCTTCAGCGTCGCGCCGCCGAGGATGAACAGGCAGACGATCGGCAGCAGCGTGATGAACGTCGTGGCCAGGGAGCGGCGGATCGTCTCCCACAGCGAGACGTTCGCGATCGTCGCGAACGGCTGCCGCCGCATCAGCGGGATGTTCTCGCGGATGCGGTCGAAGATGATGATCGTGTCGTAGATCGAGTAACCGAGGACCGTCAGGACCGCGGCCCCGGTGTCGACCGTGACCTCCTTGTACGCGAGCGAGTACACCCCGATCGTGATCAGGATGTCGTGCAACATCGCGATGATCACCGGCACCGCGAACTTCAGGTCGAAGCGCAGCGAGATGTAGACGATGATCAGGAGCAGCGAGACGATGATCCCGACGACCGCGTCCTGCGCGATCTGGTGGCCGAAGCTCGACGAGACGTTCGTCGTCCCGAGCTTGTAGGCGCCGACCTCGCGCGTCAGGTCCTGCTGGAAGGCGCTCTGCTGCGCGCTCGAGAGCGACTTCGTGCGCACCTGCCATTCCTTGTACTTGTTGGCGGTCGACGACCCGCGACCCTGGACGACGGCGTCGGGCCGCCCGACGTCGGGGCCGGCCGCGATCTTGCGGATCTGGTCGGTCGTGTACGCCTGGTGCGTGTTGAACGTGACCTGCGTGCCGCCCTTGAAGTCGATGCCGAGGTTCAGGCCGCGCACGCCGAGGGAGATCGCGCCGGCGACGATGATCGCTCCGGAGATCGCGAACCAGAGGTAGCGGCGGCGCATGAAGTCGATCTGCAGCCACTTCGCCGTCTGCTGCCCCTGCGCGCCCATCAGGCGCGGGTTGTTGAACCAGCGGAAGCCGCTGAGCAGGCCGAGCAGCGCACGCGTCGCGACGACCGCGGTCAGCAGCGAGATCACCGTGCCGATCAGCAGCATCAGCGCGAAGCCCTTCACCGACGCGACCGCGATCAGGAACAGCACGAGCGCGGTAATCGCGGTGACGACGTTCGCATCGAGGATCGTGTGGAAGCCCTTGCCGTAGCCGGCGGCGATCGCGGCGCGCACGGACTTCCCGGCGCGCACCTCTTCCTTGATGCGCTCGAACACGACGACGTTCGCGTCGGCCGCGACGCCGATCGTCAGGATCAGGCCCGCGAAGCCCGGCAGCGTCAGCGTGACGTTGAAGAGCAGGATCGCCGCGTAGTAGAGGAGCGCGTAGATCGCGAGGCCGATCACCGCGACGAGGCCGAGGAAGCGGTACAGGATGAGCAGGAAGATCGCGACGACGATCAGGCCGACGAGCGCCGCGTGCCA
>JASLGD010000551.1 GCA_030150305.1 Caldimonas sp.
GCGCGCGCGCGGCGGACGAGGCGCAACGTCCGCCAGAGCCTCGGCTGGGCGGTCGCGTACAACGCCGTCTGCATCCCGCTCGCGCTCATCGGCTGGCTGCCGCCGTGGCTCGCCGGCCTCGGCATGGCGACGAGCTCGCTCGTCGTCGTCGCCAACGCGCTGCGCGTCGACCGTCGCGCAGCCGATCCTCGACCGGAGGTGCAACCATGATCAAGACCATCGTCGTCCATCTCGACAGCGGCGCGCGCTGCGCCGTGCGCGTCGACCTCGCGATCGCGCTCGCGCTTCGCCACGGCAGCCGGCTCGTCGGCGTCGCGCCGACCGGCCTGCCCGACGTCGTCCTCACGATGCGCACCGGCGTTCCCGAAACGCTCGAGACGATCGAGCTCGCGACGGCGTCGTTGCGCGAGCTCGCCGACGCCGCGGCGCGCGAGTTCGAGCGGCGCTGCAGGATCGCCGGGGTCGCGTCGTTCGAGGCGCACGTCGAGTTCGGCGAGTCGGTCGACACGACGGTCGGCTGGGCGCGCTGCAGCGACCTCGTCGTCGCGGGCCAGACCGACGGCGCGACCCGCGTCCCCGGCGTTGCGCACGATCTGCCGCAGCAGCTGCTCATGACCTGCGGCGCGCCGCTGCTCGTCGTTCCGTACGCGGGGACGTTCACGCGGATCGGCGGCAACGTGCTCGTCGGCTGGAAGGACACGCGCGAGGCGGCGCGGGCGCTGCGCGACGCGCTGCCGCTCGTCGCCGGCGCGGTGCGCGTCCACCTCCTCGAGGCGAGCGAGCTGCCGGCAACGCAAGCGTCGCGGACGTCGCTCGCGGCGGCGTGCGCGTGGCTGCAGGCGCACGGCCTGCCGGTGCACGGCGAGCACGAGGTCGACCACGGCGACATCGGCGACCGGCTGCTCTCGCGCGCCGCCGATCTCGGCGCCGACCTGATCGTCGTCGGCGGCTACGGTCACTCGCGCCTGCGCGAATGGGTGCTCGGCGGCGTGACGCGGCAGCTGCTCGCGCAGATGACCGTGCCGACGCTGCTGTCGCACTGATCGCCGCCGCAGATGGATGTCCTCTTCCTGCTCGTCCCGCTCTCGGTCGTCGTCGTGTTCGCGCTGATGGCGCTCTTCGCCTGGGCGCTCGGCGCGAGCCAGTTCGACGATCTGCAACGCGAAGGCTCGCGCATCCTCGACGACGACGCCGACCTTGACGGCGATCAACCGCCGCGCTGACGCGCTCCTCGACACTCCTCGCCGGTTCGACGAGGAGTGCCGAAGATGGATGTTGCCCTTCCAGCGATGACCGGAGCGCCGGCGGCGCGGCCCGCGGCGGCGCGTCCGGCGAGCGCCGCGCCGGCGTACGAGGACGGCCCGGTGCGCCTGCTCGCGCTCGCTGCGGTGCTCTGGGGCGTCGTCGGCATGACGGTGGGCGTCGTCATCGCCGCGCAGCTGACCTGGCCCGAGCTCAACTTCGGCATCCCGTGGCTCAGCTACGGCAGGCTCCGCCCGCTCCACACCAACGCCGTCATCTTCGCGTTCGGCGGCTGCGCGCTGATGGCCTCGAGCCTCTACGTCGTTCAGCGCACCTCGCAGGTCTCGCTCTTCGCACCCAAGCTGGCGTGGTTCGTCGCCTGCGGCTGGCAGGCGGTGATCGTCGCCGCCGCGATCACGCTCCCGCTCGGCATCACGCGCGGCAAGGAGTACGCCGAGCTCGAGTGGCCGATCGGCCTGCTCATCGCGGTCGTGTGGGTCGCGTACGCGATCGTCTTCTTCGGCACGATCGGCGTCCGCAAGGTCCGCCACATCTACGTCGCCAACTGGTTCTTCGGCGCGTTCATCATCGCCGTCGCGCTGCTGCACATCGTCAACGGCGCCGTCGTCCCGGTCGGCTGGTGGAAGAGCTACTCGGTCTATGCCGGCGTGCAGGACGCGATGGTCCAGTGGTGGTACGGCCACAACGCGGTCGGCTTCTTCCTCACCGCGGGATTCCTCGGGATGATGTACTACTTCATCCCCAAGCAGGCGGAGCGGCCGGTGTACTCGTACCGGCTCTCGATCGTCCACTTCTGGGCGCTCATCTTCACCTACATGTGGGCCGGCCCGCACCACCTGCACTACACGGCGCTGCCCGACTGGGCGCAGTCGCTCGGGATGGTCTTCTCGCTCGTCCTGCTCGCGCCGAGCTGGGGCGGAATGATCAACGGGATGATGACGCTCTCGGGTGCGTGGCACAAGTTGCGCGACGACCCGATCCTGAAGTTCCTCATCGTCAGCCTCTCGTTCTACGGCATGAGCACGTTCGAGGGGCCGATGATGTCGATCAAGACCGTCAACTCGCTCTCGCACTACACCGACTGGACGATCGGCCACGTCCACTCGGGCGCGCTCGGCTGGGTCGGCCTCGTCTCGATGGGGACGCTCTACTTCCTCGTCCCGCGCATGTTCGGCCGCAAGGCGATGTACAGCGTCGCGGCGATCGAGACGCACTTCTGGATCGCGACGCTCGGCATCGTGCTCTACATCGCCGCGATGTGGATCGCCGGCGTCATGCAGGGACTGATGTGGCGCGACGTCAACGCCGACGGCACGCTCGTCTACAGCTTCGTCGAGAGCGTCAAGGCGACGTTCCCGTTCTACGTCATCCGCCTCGTCGGCGGGCTGCTGTACCTGAGCGGGATGCTGCTGATGGCGTGGAACGTCGTCATGACGGCGCGCGCCGGCCGCGCCGGCGAGCCCGAAGCCAACGTCCCCGCCGTCGCCGGCGCCGCGGTCGCCTGAAGAGAACGAGAGCCATGAGCACCGAGCACAAGGTCAGCGGTCACGAGCGGATCGAGACCAACAACTTCCTGATGATCGTCCTGATCCTCGTCGTCGTCGCCGTCGGCGGCATCGTCGAGATCGTGCCGCTCTTCTTCCAGCGCTCGACGACCGAGCCGGTTCCCGGCCTGAAGCCGTACACGGCGCTGCAGCTCGCCGGCCGCGACGTCTACATCCGCGAGGGTTGCTACAACTGCCACTCGCAGATGATCCGCGCGCTGCAGGCCGAGACGCAGCGCTACGGCCACTACTCGATGGCCGGCGAGTTCGTCTGGGACCACCCGTTCCAGTGGGGCAGCAAGCGCACCGGCCCCGACCTGCACCGCGTCGGCGGCAAGTACAGCGACGAGTGGCATCGCCTCCACCTCGCCAACCCGCGCGACCTCGTTCCCGAGTCGAACATGCCGTCGTATCCGTGGCTGTTCACGAGCAAGGTCGACGACGGCTCGATCGCCGCGCACATGCGCGGGCTGCGCAAGGTCGGCGTGCCGTACAGCGACGCCGAGATCGCGGCGGCGCCCGACGCCGTGCGCGGGCGCGCCGAGATCGACGCGCTCGTCGCCTACCTGCAGGTGCTCGGCACCGCCGTCAAGTAAGGACTCCCGCATGGACGTCAACGACCTGCGCATCACCTTCACGGTGCTATCGCTCATCGCCTTCCTCGGCCTGCTCGGCTGGGTCGGCCTCGCGCGCCACCGCGCCGGCTTCGAGGAGGCGGCGCAGCTGCCGTTCGCCGACGACGCGCCGGACGCATCGTCATGAGCGACTTCCTCTCCAGCGGCTGGTCGATCTTCATCGCCGTCGCGACGGTCGCGGGCCTGCTCGCGTGCCTCGCCCTGCTCGTCTTCGCGAGCCGGCGCAAGGCCATGGCCGACGACAACAGCACCGGCCACGTCTTCGACGGCGACCTCGTCGAGATGAACAACCCGCTGCCGATGTGGTGGATCGTGCTGTTCGTCCTCACCGTCGTCTTCGCGCTCGCCTACGTCTACGTCTTCCCCGGCCTCGGCGCCGCGCCGGGATCGCTCGGCTGGACGAGCCGCGGCGAGCTTGCCGCCGACCAGGCGCGCGTCAACGAGACGACCGCCACGGTGTACGCCGCGTATGCGCAGAAGCCCGCCGAGGAGCTGAGCCGCGACGCGGCCGCGATGGCGATCGGCCAGCGCCTGTTCCTGCAGAACTGCGCGCAGTGCCACGGCTCGGACGCGCGCGGCAGCAAGGGCTTTCCCAACCTGACCGACGACGACTGGCTGCACGGCGGCTCGCCCGAGAAGATCGAGGAGACGATCGCGCTCGGCAGGATCGGCGTGATGCCGCCGATGGCGGCCGCGGTCGGCAACTCGACCGACGTCCGCAACGTCGCCAACTACGTCCTCAGCCTCTCCGGATCGCCGCACAACGCGATCGCGGCGGCGGAGGGAAAGAAGAAGTTCGTCGTCTGCGCCGCCTGCCACGGCGCCGACGGCAAGGGCAACCAGGCGATCGGCGCGCCTAACCTCGCCGACAAGATCTGGCTGCACGGCTGGGGCGAGGACGCGATCGTCGCGATGGTCAACGAGGGCAAGACGAACGTCATGCCGGCGCAGGGCGGACGCCTGACGCCGGCGCAGATCCACCTGCTCGCGAGCTACGTCTGGAGCCTCTCGCACGTGCGGCAGACCGCAGCACAGTGATCCGCGGCGCCGCGCGCCGATGGCCGAGATGAAGCGAGAGCCGATCCCGATCGCGGTCGAGAGCCGTCCGCAGTCGACGGCGCTCTACGTCAGCGAGGCGAAGATCCAGCCGCGCGCGGTGCACGGCTGGTTCGCGACCTGGCGCTGGACGCTCGTGTGGGCGACG
>JASLGD010000001.1 GCA_030150305.1 Caldimonas sp.
CGATCCGTCGGGCGAAGTGCATGTCGTCTCCTGGAGGTGGTCGGTCTGCGGATTGCGGAGCAGTCTAGCAATCGGTCGTCTCGAGGCGGAGAGCGTTGACCCCGACAACGATTGACGGAGCGGCCCGGGCCAGTGAGCGCCGCCTATCATTCGCCGCGCCATGACGACGCTCGACGACCGCTCGACCCGAACGCTGACCGCCGTCGCGTCGCACCTCGCGCTGCTGCTCGTCTGGTACCTGTTCGTGAAGTTCGGCCACGTGCCGAAGTTCGTCATGCCGTCGCCGGACGACACCGTGAAGACGCTCTTCGCCGGCAACTACAGCTGGTGGACCAACACCGCGGTGACCGCCGCGGAGATCTTCGGCGGCTACGTCCTCGCGCTCCTCGTCGGCGTGCTGCTCGCGCTCGCGTTCACGTGGTCGAAGCCGCTCGAGGCGGCGATGATGCCGCTCCTCGTCAGCCTCAACATGATCCCGAAGGTCGCGCTCGGGCCGCTGATCATCGTCTGGTTCAAGTACGGCGTCGTGCCGAACATGCTGATCGCGTTCTCGATCTGCGTCTTCCCGATCCTGCTGACGACGGTGCGAGGCCTGCGCGAAGTCGAGCCCGACCTGCTCGACCTCGTGCGCACGCTGCGCGGCTCGCGCTGGCAGGTCTTCACCAAGATCCAGCTGCCCGGCGCGCTGCCCTACATCTTCTCGGGGATGAAGGTCGCCGCGATCCTCGCCGTCGCCGGCGCGATCGTCGGCGAGTTCCTCGGCTCCGACAAGGGCCTCGGCTACCTCATGCTGCAGGTGCAGGTGACGCTCGACACCGCGGCGATGTTCATGGCGGTGATCCTCATCACGCTGATCGGCATGGCGCTCTACGGCGCGGTGCTCGCGCTCGAGCGCGCGCTCGTCGTCCCCGATGCGCGCGTCGGCTAGTCATGGTGCACCCACGCTCGCTTCGCTCGCTGCCCCCCGAGGGGGCGCGCGGGGCCCTTCGGGCGGCCGGGCGGGCCCCGCGTCCGCTTCAATGAGCACCGAGCCCTTCATCCACCTCGCCGGCGTCGCCAAGACGTACGGCCAGGGCGCCCGCGCGCACCAGGCGATCTCCGACGTCACGTTCGACGTCCTGCCGGGCGAGCTCGCGTGCCTCGTCGGACCGTCGGGCTGCGGCAAGAGCACGCTGCTGAAGATCCTCGCCGGGCTCCATCCGCACGACGCCGGCACCGTGAAGATCGGCTCCCGGGCGGTGCCGTTCGATCCGAGCCGCGACATCGGCATGGTGTTCCAGGCGCCGCTGCTGCTGAAGTGGCGGACGATCCTCGACAACGTCGTCCTGCCGGCCGAGATCCTCGGCCTGCCGGCGAAGGAAAGCCGCGAGCGGGCGCGCGAGCTGCTCGCGCTGGTGGGCCTGAGCGGCGCCGAGGACAAGCGGCCGTACGAGCTCTCGGGCGGCATGCAGCAGCGCGCGTCGATCGCGCGCGCGCTCGTCCACGACCCCAAGCTCGTGCTGATGGACGAGCCGTTCGGCGCACTCGACGCGCTGACGCGCGAGAAGATGAACCTCGAGCTGCTGCGGATCTGGAAGGAAGCCGGCAAGACGATCCTCTTCGTCACCCACGGCATCTCCGAGGCGGTCTTCCTCGGCACGCGCGTCGTCGTCTTGACCGCCGGGCCGGCGCGGATGGCCGACGACTTCGCGATCGAGCTGCCGCACCCGCGCACGCTCGACCTGAAGACGCACGAGACCTTCGGTGCCTACACGCGGCGGATCTACAAGCTGCTGGGGATGGAATGACAGCGACCACCGAGCCCAAGCCGTTGCGACGGCCGCTCGTGCGGCTCGCGATCGCGCTCGCGTTCGTCGTTCCGGTGCTGATCGCGCAGATCGCGATCTGGGGCCTGCGGCCTCACCTCGGCAGGCTGCCGACCGCGGTGCTCTCGATGCTGATCGCGACCGTCGTCGGTTGGGCCGCTTACCGGACGTACGTCCACCTCTTCGAGCGGCGCGAGCCGAGCGAGCTCTCGGTTCCCGGCGGCGGCCGCGAGCTCTTCGCCGGAGTTGCGCTCGGCCTCTGCGCGTTCGCGGCGTCGATCGCCGTCCTGGCGCTGCTCGGCGCGTACCACGTCGTCGGTCTCGGCGAGTCGCAGCCGGTCGTGCTGGCGTTGCTGTCGGCGATCGCCGCCGGAACGATCGAGGAGATCGTCTTTCGCGGCGTCGTCTTTCGCCTGCTCGAGGAGTGGGGCGGCACGTGGACCGCGCTCGCGATCTCCTCCGTTCTCTTCGGCGGCCTGCATCTGCTGAACCCGCACGCGACGGCGCTCGGCGCGATCGGCATCGTCTTCGAAGGCGGCATCATGCTCGCCGGCGCCTACGTGCTGACGCGCCGGCTGTGGCTGCCGATCGGCATCCATGCCGGCTGGAACTTCGCCGAGGGCGGCATCTTCGGCGTGCCGACCTCGGGCGCGCCGACGAGCGGCATCGTGCGCGGCGAGATCGTCGGGCCGGAGTGGCTGTCGGGCGGCGTCTTCGGCCCGGAAGCATCGCTCGTCGCGGTGCTCGTCTGCATCGCGCTCGGCACGCTGCTGCTCGTTCGCGCCGCGCGGCGCGGCCGCTTCGTCGCGGCGAGCTGGAACGCGTCGCGTCGCCGGGCGGCGTGAACGCCTCGCGCGTCAACTGACGCGCAGCTTCAGCGCGTGGTCGTACGGCAGCGCCGGCGTCGCGAACTCGACGCCGTTTCGCACGTAGTGCAGCGCGCACGCGCGCCGCCAGCGCTTGCTGTGGTTCGGCCCCGAGAGGTGGAACGTGTTGCCGTGGTGAAAGCTCACGCCGCCCTTTCGCACCGGAGCGGGCGTCATCGGCTGGCGCTCGAGGATCGCCTTGGGCAGCTGCAGGTTGAACGGCTCGGCGTCGGGAGCGACGTGCGGATAGACCGGGCCGAGGTTGGTGCCGTCTCCGAAGTAGAGGCAGCCGTTCTCGAGCGTCGCGTCGTCGAGCGCGATCCACGCCGTCACGACGCCTTCGGGGTCGGTCGGGCCGAAGTAGAAGTTGTCCTGGTGCGCCGGCTTCGGGCCGCCGCCCTCGGGAGGCTTGAAGAAGACCTGGCTGAAGTAGACCGAGACGCCGGCGCCGAGGACCTGCTCGACGAGCGCGACCAGCCGCGCGTCGCGCGCGATCGCCTGCACCTTCGCGCGATGCGCGTGCGGATTGTCGAGCTTGCGCAGCACGGTCTTCGCCTGCACGCCGCCGTCGACGTACCACGCGCGCTGCTCCTTCGGCAGCGCGGCGAGGAAGCTTTCGCCCCACTCCTCGATGTCGGCGACGAGCGCATCCATCGCCGCGGGAGTGAAGACGCCGTTGACGGTGAGATGGCCCTGGTGGCGGTAGAAGGCGAGATCGATCGCGTCCATGGCGGCGGTTCAGCGCTGCCGCGGCCACTCGGCCTTCGGCATCGGTTCGGTGGTGGACAGGTCGGGGACGACCGAGCTGCCGAACCCCGGGCAGTCGAGCGAGCCGAGCGCGATGCGGCCGTTCTCGATGCGCAGGCGCACGCGCCGGTCCTCCTCGCGGTAGAGGTCGGGATGCGCTTCGAGGAACGCCAGGCTCTCCGCGAACGGGCGGCCGGCGAAGCCGTCGATGAAGTGGTGGCCGTTGCGCTCGACGTCGGCCAGGCCGAGCAGCGCGACCAGCGCGAGGTCCTGCTGGACGGCGAGGCCGGCCTGCGTCGTCAGGTCCTCGCCCGACATGAAGAAGGCGCCGCCGCCGCCCTCGCCGTTCCAGACGCGGCAGCGCGCGAGGTTGACGATCGACTTGTAGAAGCCCTTGCAGTCCTTCGACGAGACGCCCTGGTAGCCGAGCGTGCGCGCGCGCGGGAACGCATCGAGCTCGCCGTCGGACTCGTCGATGATCACCGGCCTCAGGCGCGCCAGCGGCGCGATGCTGCGCGCGAGCGCGACCTGGCGCTTGATCGGCTGCTCGATGAAGAGCGTCGCCGCGCACAGCTTCTGCAGCCCGGGCTCGGCCTCGATCTCGCGCCACAGCTCGACCGCCGACTCGACATCGTCGTATTGCTCGTTGCCGTCGATCGTGACGTGCAGCCCCTCGATGCGGTCGAGCACGCTCGCGATCTTGAGCAGCCGGTCGAGGTCGGCGCGGACGTCGCCGCCGACCTTGAGCTTGAAGCAGCGCTGGCCGTAGCGCGCGGCGACTTCCTCGAGCGTCTCGGGCAGGCCGTCGTCGACGCGCGTCCCCGGCGGCTGGTCCGCCGCGGTGATCGGGTCGACCAGGCCGACGGTGTGGCGCGCCTCGATGGTCGACGGCGGCACGAGCGAAGCGAGGAAGCCGCTGAAGTCGAATGCACCGAGGTCGGCGATCGCCGGATGCGCGGTCATCCCCGCCAGGTTGCTGCGCATCGCCGTCCAGAAGCTGACGCCGAGCAGCCGGCAGACGGCGTCGAGCACGGCGCGGTCGAGCATCGCGTTGCCGAAGCTCGCCACGAGCGGCGGCAGCTCGGCGCCGCGGCCGGCGCGCAGCTGGTAGCGGTAGTTGTCGGCGAAGAGGTCGAACGTCGTCGACGGCGGCGCCTCGCGGTACGCGTCGGCGGCGATCTCGATCGCCTTCCTCAGCTGGTCGTAGTTGTCGGCGTCGCTCAGCGCCGCGTTCTTGTCGAACCACTTCGCGGCGAGCATCTCGGCGGCATAGCCGAACCCCTCGCGACCATCGTCGAGCCGCAGATGCACGCGCACGAACGCCTGCCGCCCCTCGGTCAGCGTGATGACGCCGAAGCGAAACGGCATGCGCAGGCGAAACGGCTGCTCGAACGCCTCGACGCCGAGCACCTGCACCCTGGGCGTGTACGCGGGGACCGGCGAGCCGTTGGCCATGCACCGATTCTGCAATCGAAACGTCGGCCGCGGTCGCCACGCGGCGCCCGTGCGCGCGGCCGCGCCGGTCTCAGAGGATTCGCGAGAAGCGAGCGCGCTCGCGGTCGCCGCGCAGCTGGCGGTCGAACACCATCGCGATCGATGCGAACGACGGACCAGCTGGTTGAAGCCGAGCGCGCTAGGCGAGCCAGCGCTCGAGGTGCGCACGCACGAACGCGTCGTCGGCGAGGTCGGCGTGCTCGGCGAGGACGCGGTCGATCTCGCGCGCCTGCCCGGGGCCGAGGCCTTCGTGCGGATCGAGGCACCAGATGCCCTCGAGCAGGCCCTGGCGGCGGAGCACCTCGTGGCAGCCGGCGATGACGCCGGCGAAGTCGTTGGCGACGTCGAAGAACGCGCTGTTGCAGTCGGTGACGCGGCTGTCGAGCGCGAGCAGCGCGGCGTCGGCGCCGCCGCCGGCGTCCTGCGCCGCGGCGGCCGCCTTGCAGCGCTCGAGGAGCTCGACCGCGCCACGGGTCCACACCGACCAATGGCCGAGCAGGCCACCGCGAAAGCGCATCCGCACGCGCTCGCCGCCGCGCACGACGTCGAACGGCGTCACGAGGTCGAGCACGATGTGATCGTCGTTGCCGGTGTAGAGCGCGATCCGCCGTTCGGCGCGCGCGGCGACGAGGCCGCGGACGACGTCGAGCGTGCGGTAGCGATTGAACGGCGCGACCTTGATCGCGACGACGTTCTCGATCCCCGCGAAGCGCGCCCAGAACGACGCCGGCAGCTCGACGCCGCCGACCGCCGGCTGCAGGTAGAAGCCGATCAGCGGCAGCTCGGCGGCGACCGCCTCGCAGTGCGCGATCCGCTCGTCGTCGCCGGCGCCCTTCGTCGCCGCGAGGCTGAGCAGCACGGCGTCGTAGCCGAGCGCGCGCGCCGTCCGCGCCTCGGCGACTGCCTGCCGCGTCGGGCCCGCGGCGCCGGCGACGAGCAGCGACCTCGGGCGAGGCGCGCCGAGCGGCTGCCATTCGCGCGCGGTGTCGGCGGCGAGGCCGAGGACGTCGTCGAAGAGTCCCGCTTCGCGGATCGCGAACTGCGTCGTGTGGACGCCGACGGCGAGACCGCCGACGCCGGCGTCGAGGTAGTAGCGCGTCAGCGCGCGCTGGCGACGGCGATCGAGCTTGCGCGACGCGTCGAGCGCGAGCGGATGCGCCGGGATCGCGAGACCGGCGAAGAGCCGTTCGCGGAGCGCGTCGGCCGAGAGTCGTTCGTGCGCGACCGCCATGTGCAACGTCAACCGAATTCGGGTCCGGCGACGGCGAACGCGCGCGCGCTCGCGTGCAGCGCAGGCGTGTCGCCGAGCGCCATGCGCACGAACGGACGCTGGCGGACGAAGCCGCGTTCGGCGAGCGCCGCCGCGAAGGCCGGCCGCAGCGTCGGCACGTCGACGAAGACGGCCGACGTCGTCGCGGCGAGCGCGCGATCGAGCATGCCGACCGCTGCGCGCTCGTTCGGCGCGACGATCGGGCCGAGGTGCTCGGCGTGG
>JASLGD010000017.1 GCA_030150305.1 Caldimonas sp.
TGGCTTTTTCTGCTCGCGCGCCGACCGCTCGTGCGCGGCGGCGCGTGCCTTCGCGAGCGAAGGCACAAGGGTCGCGTGGGAAAGGCCCGCGGTTCGTCGAGAACCTGCACGAAGAGCCTCAAGCGACGGCATCGCCGCCGACCTTGCGTGCAGAGCTCGGAAGCTGCCCGCGCGAAGCGCGCAGCGGCCGAGGCGGTCAGAGGAGATGAACGGATCGCCGCGAGCGCGTGCTGCGTGGCCCGAAGGCCGTCTGCGGCGAAGGCTGCATTCTACCCGGGCGGTGCCGACGGCGCCTGGGCGCGCAGGAAATGCTCGCGGTAGTACGCGAGCTCGTCGATCGACTCGTGGATGTCGGCGAGCGCGGTGTGCGCCTGCTGCTTGCGAAACCCGGCGAGCAGCTCGGGCCGCCAGCGCCGCGCGAGCTCCTTCAGCGTGCTGACGTCGAGGTTGCGGTAGTGGAAGAACGCCTCGAGCGTCGGCATCGTGACGGCGAGAAAGCGCCGGTCCTGGCAGATCGTGTTGCCGCACATCGGCGACGTCGCCTTGCGCACGTAGCGCTGCAGGAAGGCGATGACCTGGCGCTCGGCCTCGGCCTCGTCGATCGTCGACGCGCGGACGCGGTCGGTGAGGCCGCTCCTGCCGTGCGTCGCCGTGTTCCAGGCGTCCATCGCCGCGAGCGTCGCGTCGCTCTGGTGGATCGCGAGCACCGGCCCTTCGGTGCGCCGGCCGAGCTGGGCGTCGGTGACGACGACCGCGATCTCGATGATCCGGTCGGTTTGCGGCGCGAGGCCGGTCATCTCGAGATCGATCCAGACGAGGTTGTGTTCGTCCGGGGTCAACGTTGCGTCGCTCATCGGTGGCTCCGACCGTCGATTCTCGCAGCACCGTCGTCGCCCGCGCCGGCGACCTACACTGCCGTCGTGTCTTCGCTGTGGACGTTCGCCTTCGCGGCGGCGCTGGTTGCCTCGCTCGCGCTGCGCAGCTGGCTGCTCGCCCGCCAGGTCCGCCACGTCGCGGTCCATCGCGACGACGTGCCGGCCGCCTTCCGGGCGACGGTCCCGCTCGCCGCGCACCGCCGAGCCGCCGAGTACACGATCGCCAAGGCGCGGCTCGCGCACTGGCAGATGGTCGCGGGCGCCGCGGTGCTGCTCGGCTGGACGCTGTTCGGCGGGCTCGACGCGCTCAACGCCGAGCTGCGCGAGACCATCGCGCCGCGCTTCGGCGCGCTCGCGTACGAGGTCGCGCTCGTCGCCGCGTTCGCGACGATCGGCGCGCTGATCGAGCTGCCGTTCGACTGGTTCGCGACGTTCCGTCTCGAGGAGCGGTTCGGCTTCAACCGCGTCACGTTGCGGCTGTGGCTCGCCGACCTCGCGAAGAGCGCCGCGCTCGGCGCGGCGATCGGGCTGCCGATCGCCGCCGGCGTGCTCTGGATCATGGCTGCGGCGGGCACCGCGTGGTGGCTCTGGGCCTGGCTCGCGTGGATGGCGATCGTGCTCGCCGCGCAGGTCGTCGTGCCGAGCGTGATCGCGCCGCTCTTCAACCGCTTCGAGGAGCTGAACGATGCGCCGCTGCGCGCGCGCGTCGAGGCGCTGATGGCGCGCGCCGGCTTCGCCGCGCGCGGCCTTTTCGTCATGGACGGCAGCCGCCGCTCGGCGCACGCCAATGCGTACTTCACCGGCTTCGGGCGCGCCAAGCGGGTCGTCTTCTACGACACGTTGCTCGCGCGGCTCGCTGCCGGCGAGGTCGAGGCCGTGCTCGCGCACGAGCTCGGCCACTTCAAGCTGCGCCACATCAAGAAGCGCCTGCTCGCGATGGCGGCGCTGACGCTCGCGTTCTTCGCGCTGCTCGGCTGGCTGGCGACGCGGACCTGGTTCTACACGGGCCTGTCGGTTCGACCGAACCTGCTGCTGCCGAACGACGCGCTCGCGTTGATCCTGCTCCTGCTCGTGTCGTCGGTGTTCGGGATCTTCGCGGCGCCGCTCGTCGCCGGCTGGTCGCGGCGCGACGAGTTCGAGGCCGACGCGTTCGCGTCGCGCCACGCCGACGCCGCCGCGCTCGCGTCGGCGCTGCTGAAGCTGCACGAGGACAATGCCGCGACCCTGACGCCGGATCCGCTTTACGCGCGGTTCTACTATTCCCATCCGCCGGCAGTCGAGCGCGTCGCCGCGCTCGCGCCGGCAGCGCTTCTGACCGCGATGCCATGACCGACTTCCTGCAGCAGCAGTGCCAGCGACGCGCCGCCGCGATGAGCGAGCAGGCGGTGCGCGACCATCTCGCGCAGATGAGCAGCTGGCGCGAGGCCGGCGGCGCGATCGAGAAGACGTTCGTGTTCAAGGGCTGGCTCGAGACGGTCGCCTTCGTCGACGCGCTGGCGTGGATGTGCCACGTCGAGGACCATCACCCGGAGCTGCACGTCCAGTTCGACCGCTGCCGGGTGCGCTTCACGACGCATTCGGCGGGCGGCATCTCGATGAACGACTTCATCTGCGCCGCCAAGGCCGATGCCCTCGTCGCCTTCCTCGGCTGAGCATCCGCACGGGCTGATCGTCTCCGCGCACGGCCGCCACTTCGTCGTCGAGGACGCCGCCGGAGCGCGGGTGCTCTGCCACGTGCGCGGCAAGCGCAGCGTCGCCGTCGTCGGCGACCGGGTGCGCTGGCAGCGCACCGGCGACGAGGGCGTCGTCGACGCGATCCTGCCGCGCACGAACCTGCTCTACCGGCAGGACGAGTGGAAGACGAAGGCGTTTGCCGCCAACATCGACCAGCTCCTCGTCGTCGTCGCCGCCGAGCCGGTGTTCAGCGAATCGCAGCTCGCGCGCGCGCTGATCGCCGCCGCGGATGCGAGCGTGCCGGCGCGCGTCGTCCTCAACAAGCGCGACCTGCCGGCGTTCGCCGCCGCGCGGGCGCGCCTCGCGCCGTACGCGGCGATGGGAACCGAGATCGTCGAGGTGGCGCTGAAGGCGGAGCGCGACGATGCGCGCGCGCGCCTCGCGCCGCTGCTCGGCGGGCGCGCGACGCTCGTCCTCGGCCCGAGCGGCGCCGGCAAGAGCACGCTCGTCAACCTGATGGCGCCGGGTGCGCGCGCCGAGACGGCCGAGATCTCGAAGGCGCTGCGAACCGGGCGCCATACGACGACCGCGACCGAATGGCACTGGATCGACGATCGGCGCACGAGCGCATTGATCGATTCGCCGGGCTTCCAGGAGTTCGGCCTGCGCCACATCGACGCGGCGAGGCTCGCCGCGCTGATGCCCGACATCGCGGCGCACGCGACGGCGTGCCGCTTCTACAACTGCACCCACCTGCACGAGCCGGGCTGCGGCGTGCTCGCCGCGCTCGAGCGCGGCGAGATCGCGCCGTCGCGCCATCGGATCTACGCCGAGATCTTCGACGAGCTGCGGTCGCGCGCCGGCGCACCGCAGTGAACGATCAGCCGATCAGGTTGGCGAGCGAGAGCAGCGCGAGCAGCAGCATCCAGAGCACGACCGAGCGCCAGACGAGCGCGACGATCGAGCGCAGGTGGCCGAGCTGCGGGAGCTCGCCCGGCGTCGATCCCTCTGCCGCCGCCGACCCCGGCAGCGCGCCGGCGTCGAACGTCTTGGCGCGATCGGGAGTGATGCCCGGCGCCGAGCCGCCGCCGAGGCGGATGCCGACCGCGCCGGCGGCGGCAGCGAGGATCACGCCTTCGTTGTCGTGGCGCCAGAGGCTCGCGTCGCGGCGCCAGCAGTTGACCGCCTCCTCGAAGTTGCCGACGACCGCGAACCCCGACGCGGTGAGCCGCGCCGGGACGTGGTCGAGCATCTGGAACAGGCGCAACGCGAGCTCGCCGAGCCGCTCGTTGACCGCGATGCCGGCGCTGCCGCTGCGGTACGACCAGTAGCGGCCGACGAACTCGGCGAGCCGGTAGAGCACCGCGCCCGCGGGACCGAGGCCGAGCGTCGACAGCAGCACGAACCAGAAGAAGACGCCGAAGACGTGGCGATGCGCGGCGAGCAGCGAGTGCTCGATCAGATGGCGAAGGAACTCGGACGCCGGCAGCTCGCTCGCGTCGAGGTGCCGCCATTCGGCGAGCAGCCGCCGCGCCTCGAGCTCGTCGCCGCGCTCGAGCGCGGCGCGGATGTCGGTGAAGTAGTGGCTGAACTGGCGAAAGCCGAGCGTCAGATAGAGCACCGCGACGTCGAACGCGAACGAGAGGCCGAGCCTGAACTGCGCGAGCGCGAGATAGACCGCGATGCACGCGACGGTCGGCACGAGCACGGTGATCGACCAGACGATCCACGCGTGGTGCTCCTTGCCGGCGTCGAAGTTGCGCGTGACGGCGCCGATCCAGCCGGTGAGCGCGTCGTGGACGACGTTGCCGCGCGGCAGCGGCTTGATCTGTTCGAGCAGAAGCGCCAGCAACACCGCGAGGAAGCTCATCCTCGGCCGATCATAGCGGCGGGGTTCGCGCGGTCGCGCCGCGCGCGGCGCCTCAGGCGGCGAGGAAGCGGTAAAGGTTGCGCAGCATCGCCGCCGTCGCGCCCCAGATGAAGTAGCGCCGCGTGGTGCCGTTCGCGTCGCTCGCGTGCCACGGGATCGAGAAGAACTCGCGCGTCGCGCCGCGGAACTCGAACGCGTGCCGCTGGTGGTTGGCCGGATTCATCAGCCACGCGAGCGGCACCTCGAAGACCTCGGCGACCTCGAACGGATCGGGCCGCAGCGACGCCTGCGGCTGCACGAGGCCGACGACCGGCGTGACGATGAAGCCCGTGCTCGTCGTGTAGGTCGGCAGGCTGCCGAGCACCTCGACCTCGAACGGCTCGAGGCCGATCTCTTCGTGCGCCTCGCGCAGCGCGGTCGCGACCGGGTCGGCGTCGTTCTCCTCGGCGCGACCGCCCGGGAAGCTGATCTGGCCGGGGTGATCGTTGAGATGGTCGGTGCGTTGCGTCAGGAGCACGGTCATCTCGTCGCGCAGCACGAGCGGCACGAGCACGGACGCATGCGTGTCCTCGCGCTCGACGAAGCGCCGCTCGGCCTTGATCTCGGGCTGCCACGTCGGCGGCGCGACGAAGCGACGCCGCATCGCGTCGGGGACGATGCTGGCGGCGGGAACCGCCGGCAGATGGCTGTCGGCGCCGAGCACCGGCAGGCTTTCGGGATCGAACGCCGGCGGGTACTTGCGACCCGCTGTCACGCGGCGACCGTCAGGCGAGCTTCTCGCGGATCCGCGCCGACTTGCCCGAGCGATCGCGCAGGTAGTAGAGCTTGGCGCGACGGACGTCGCCGCGGCGCTTGACCTCGATCGACGCGATCAGCGGGCTGTATGTCTGGAACGTGCGCTCGACGCCCTCGCCGCTCGAGACCTTGCGGACGATGAACGACGAGTTGAGGCTGCGGTTGCGCTTGGAGATGACGACGCCTTCGAACGCCTGCAGGCGCTTGCGCGTTCCTTCGACGACGTTGACGTTGACGACGACCGTGTCGCCGGGCGCGAAGTCGGGGATCGTGCGGCCGAGGCGGGCGATCTCCTCGCGCTCGAGGGTCTGGATGATGTCCACGGAGGGCTCCTGTGATCGTGCGCGCGTGCCGGAGGGCGGTTGGGGCCGATCGCGTCGGCTCGTTGTTGTCCGGAGCATTCGCTCCCGGGCGCAGAGGATCGAAAGCCGACGATTATAGCTTTGCCGGGCGTCGCGCCGCGAGGACGGCCTCGTCGCCGGCGTCGAGGAGCCCCGCGGCGCGCGCCGACGCGATCAGGTCCGGCCGCCGCTCCGCCGTGAGCACGAGCGACTGCTGGCGCCTCCAGGCGGCGATCGCGGCGTGGTTGCCCGAGAGCAGCACCTCGGGAACCGCCTCGCCGCCGGCCAGCCGCTCGGGGCGGCTGTAGTGCGGGCAGTCGAGCAGGCCGGCCGAGAAGCTGTCTTGCTCGTGCGAACGCGCGTCGCCGAGCACGCCCGGCTGCAGGCGCGCCAACGCGTCGAGGAGGACGAGCGCCGGCAGCTCGCCGCCCGAGAGGACGTAGTCGCCGATGCTGAGCTCGAGGTCGACGTGGGCGTCGATGAAGCGCTGGTCGACGCCCTCGTAGCGGGCGCAAAGCAGGATCGCGCCGGCACTGCCGGCGAGCTCTGCGACCCTGGCCTGGCGAAGCGGAACGCCGGCGGGGCTGAAGCTGACGAGCGGCGCCGGCGATTCTTCGGCGCGCGCCGCCCGGACGGCCGCGAGCGCGCGCTCGAGCGGCTCGACGAGGAGAACCATGCCGGGCCCGCCGCCGTACGGCCGGTCGTCGACGCGCGCGTGCGGCGCGTCGCCGAAGTTGCGCAACGGCCAGAGGTGGACGTCGATGCGGCCCGGCTCGAACGCCCGCTTCGTCACGCCGTGGACGAGATGCGCCGAGAAGAGCTCGGGAAAGAGCGTGATGACGTCGATGCGCATCGTCGTGTCCTCGCCGCAG
>JASLGD010000096.1 GCA_030150305.1 Caldimonas sp.
CTGGTTGGAAACGCGCAAGGTGACCGCCTGCGCGTTTCCAACCAGGGCGACGTGCAATCGATGGATCCGCACTCGCTCAACGAGAGCCTTCAACTGAGCTTTGACGGCAATGTCTACGAGCCGCTCGTCGAACGCGACAAGGCGATGGGGTTGGCGCCGGCGCTGGCTACCAAATGGACGCAGCAAAGCCCGACCGTCTGGCGCTTCGATCTGCGTCAGGGCGTCAAATTCCACGACGGCACGCCCTTCACCGCCGACGACGTCGTCTTCACGTTCAAGCGCGCCGCCGGCGAGGGCTCGGACATGAAGGGCTACACGAGCCCGATCAAGGAGGTCCGCAAGCTCGGCGACCTCGTGGTCGAGATCGAGACCAACGCGCCGTTTCCCATCCTCCCCGACACGCTGAGGACGCTCGGCATCATGAGCAAGAAGTGGTGCGAGGAGAACAAGGCCGAACGTCCGGTCGACCGCCGCAAGGGAATCGAGAACACGGCCAGCTTCAAGTCGAACGGCACCGGGCCGTTCCGCCTGAAGGAGCGCCAGCCGTCGGTGCGCACGGTGCTCGTCAAGAACTTCAACTGGTGGGGCAAGTCCGAGAGCAACGTCGACGACGACGTCTTCACGACGATCGGCAACGACGCGACGCGCGTCGCTGCGCTGCTGTCGGGCGAGGTCGACGTCATGGAGCCGGTGCCGCTGCAGGACGTCGAGCGCGTCAAGGCAGGCGGCCTGAACGTGCTGCAAGGCCCCGAGCTGCGGACGATCTTCCTCGGCATGGACCAGAAGCGCGACGAGCTCCAGTTCAGCAGCGTCAAGGGCAAGAATCCGTTCAAGGACGTCCGCGTCCGGCGCGCGTTCTACGAGGCGATCGACGAAGAGACGATCAAGTCGCGCGTCATGCGCGGCGCGGCGTCGCCGACCGCAGAAATGGTCGGCGCGGCGGTGCGCGGCTTTCAGCCGGACATGAACAAGCGTCCCGCGTACGACCCCGAGGGCGCGAAGAAGCTGCTCGCCGAGGCCGGTTACCCGAACGGCTTCGAGGTCGGCATGAACTGCCCCAACGATCGCTACGTCAACGACGCCGCGATCTGCCAGGCCGTCGCCGCCAACCTCGCGCGCATCGGCGTCAAGGTCAACCTGATGACCGAGACCAAGGTGACGTATTTCCCGAAGATCCTGCGCCGCGACACCAGCTTCTACCTGCTCGGCTGGACGCCGAGCACGGTCGACTCGCACGACGTCCTCAGCTCGATCATGGCGACGCCGACCGACAAGGGCCAGGGCCAGTTCAACCTCGGCGCCTACAGCAATCCGAAGATCGACGAGCTGACGCTGAAGATCCAGTCCGAGACCGACCAGAAGAAGCGCAACGAGATGATCCGCGAGGCGTTCCGGATCCATCAGGACGACGTCGGGCACATTCCGCTGCACCAGCAGGCGCTCGCCTGGGCGACCGCGAAGAACGTGCAGCTCGTGCAGCTGCCGAACAACTACATGTACTTCAAGTGGATCACGGTGAAGTCCAAATAGGAGACGGCGGCGCGCTCGCGCCCGTCGGCGGCGACGCGCCGCCGGTGCGGCGCGACGTCGCTCCCGCGGCATTGGCGGCCGCACCGGCGCCGGGACGCTGGGCGCGCTTCCTCGACGGCGACGTCTGGCATTCGTTCAAGACCTCGCCGACGGCGATCGTCGCTGCCGTCGTCGCCGTGGTCTGCGTCTTCTGCGCGGTCTTCGCCAACGTCGTCGCGCCGCACAACCCGTTCGATCTCGCGACGCTCGAGCTCGGCGACTCGATGCTGCCTCCGGCGTGGATGCACGGCGGACTCGCCAAGTACCCGCTCGGCACCGACGAGCAGGGCCGCGACGTGCTCTCGGCGCTGATGTTCGGCGCGCGCATCTCGCTCTTCGTCGGCGGCGCGTCGGTCGTGCTCTCGCTCTTCCTCGGCGTCGGGCTGGGCCTCGTCTCGGGCTACCTCGGCGGCCGCATCGACGCGCTCATCATGCGCATCTGCGACGTCATGCTCTCGTTTCCGTCGATCCTGATCGCGCTGCTGTTCGCGGGCGTCGGCCATGCGCTGTTCCCGAATGCGAACGACCTGCTCGCGTTCGGCGTCGTCATCGTCGCGATCGCGCTCCCCGGCTGGGTGCAGTACGCGCGCGCGGTGCGCGGCTCGACGATGGTCGAGCGCCACAAGGAGTACGTCCAGGCCGCCCGCGTCATCGGCGTGCCGCCGTGGCGCATCATGCTGCGCCACGTCCTGCCCAACGTGATGGGGCCGGTGCTGGTGCTGTCGACGATCCAGGTCGCCGTCGCGATCATCGCCGAGGCGACGCTCTCGTTCCTCGGCGTCGGCGTCTCGCCGACCTCGCCCTCGCTCGGCACATTCATTAACGAGGGCAACAAACAGCTTTTCAGCGGCGCCTGGTGGCTTGTGATCTTCCCTGGTGCCACACTCGTGCTCATCGCGCTGAGCATCAACCTGTTCGGGGACTGGCTGCGCGATGCCTTGAACCCGCGCCTGCGCTGATCCCCGCGGCAGGCCGCCAATCGCAAGGAGCCGAACCGATGCGCCTCTCT
>JASLGD010000122.1 GCA_030150305.1 Caldimonas sp.
CGGCGTCCTCGTGGACGCGGACGAACTCGGCCTGGCGCCCGCTGAGCGGCGGCGCGCTCGCGCTACCTGCGACGCTCGTCGCCGCGCCGGCCGCGCCGCTCGGCGCCCGAGCCGCGGCGACGTCGCCGGCGCCGCTGCCGAGCTGACGCTCGAGCTGGCGCGCGATCGCGTCGGCGAGGCCGCCAGGAAGGCCGCTCATCTTCGCCGCGTATTGCGCGTCGAGCATCTCGTTGCCGAGCTTCGTGCCCTCGTTGTCGAGCATGCCGGAAGAGACCGTCGCCTCGCGCATGCTCTTCATCAGCTGCTGCATGAAGAGCGCCTCGAACTGCTTGGCGGTCTCGCGGATCGCCGCCTTCGGGTCGCGCGCCGCAGCGTTGCGCAGCGCCTGGATCGAGAGCGCCGCGCTGGCGTCGCCCGCGCCCGCCGCCGAAGCGCCCGAGAGCGTCGATGCTCCGCCTGCTGCCGCCATCAGATCACCTCGAGCTCGGCGGCCATCGCGCCGGCCGACTTCAGCGCCTGCAGGATCGCGAGCAGGTCCTGCGGCGTCGCGCCGAGCGAGTTGAGCGCCTTGACGACGTCGCCGAGCTTGGCGCCGGGCGCCATCTGCACGAGCGATCCCGACTGCTGCGCGATCGTGATGTCGGCGCGCTCGGTGACGACGGTCTGGCCGGCGCGCGCGAACGGGCCGGGCTGGCTCGCCGTCGGCGTCATGCTCACCGTCACCGAGAGGTTGCCGTGCGCGACCGCGCACGGCGCCAGCGTCACCGCCTGGTTCATGACGATCGAGCCGGTGCGCGCGTTGATGACGACCTTCGCCGCCGGCGTCGCCTGCTTGACCTCGAGGTTCTCGATCTCGGCCATGAACGCGACCCGCGCGTCGGCCGAGTCGGGCATGCGGACGCGGACGACGCGGCCGTCGAGCGCGTCGGCGATGCCGTCGCCCATCCTGGCGTTGATCGCGCGCACGACCTCGCGCGCGGTCGCGAAGTCGCTCGCGTGCAGGTCGAGCTGGATCGTGCTGCCTTCGGCGAGCGCCGTCTGGACGCTGCGCTCGACGGTCGCGCCCTCGGGGATGCGGCCGGCGCTCAGGTGGTTGATCTGCACCTTCGACCCCGCCGCCGACGCGCCGGCGCCGCCGACGACGACGTTGCCCTGCGCCATCGCGTAGATCTGGCCGTCGGCGCCCTTCAGCGCGGTCGCGATCAGCGTGCCGCCGCGCAGGCTCTTGGCGTTGGCGAGCGACGAGACGTTGACGTCGATCGTCTGCCCGGGCTGCGCGAACGGCGGCAGCTGCGCCGTGACCATCACCGTCGCGAGGTTCTTCAGCTGCATGTTGTTGGCGGCGCCGGGCGGAACCGTGACGCCCATCTGCTGCAGCATCGAGAGCAGGGTCTGCGTCGCGAACGGCGTCGTCGTCGTCTGGTCGCCGGTGCCGTCGAGGCCGACGACGAGGCCGTAGCCGACCAGCTGGTTGGTGCGCACGCCCTGCACCGAAGCGACCTCCTTGATGCGCGCCGCCTGCGCCGGCGCCGGCCACCAGAGCGCGGCGCTCGCGAGCAGCGCCGCGATCACGATCGAGGCGCGAAGGATCCGTTCGATCGGCTGCATCGTCGTCGCCCCGCTCAGATCGGCAACACGTTGAGGAAGAAGCGCGACAGCCAGCCGGTGCCCTGCGCATCGGCCTGCGCGCCGCGGCCGCGCTGCTCGATGCGCACGTTGGCGACGCTCGCCGATGCGACGACGTTGCCCGGCTGGATCATGCGCGGGTCGACCTGACCCGAGAAGCGCAGCACGTCGACGTTGTGATTGACGCCGATCTGCTTCTCGCCGGCGACGAGCAGGTGGCCGTTCGGCAGCACGCCGGTGACGACGGCCGTGATCGTGCCGCTGAAGTCGTTGGAGTTCTCGGTCGTGCCGGCGCCCGCCGAGCTGATCGTCGAGCTGCCGGCCGCGCTCGCCCGGTTGAACGAGTTCGCCGACAGCCCCGGCAGCGCGGTGATGCTCGCGCCGACCTTGCCGCTCTTGTCGATCGAGCTCGTGCTCTTCTGCGTCGCCGAGATCTTCTCGACGATCTGGATCGTGATCGAGTCGCCGACGAGGCGCGCGCGGTAGTCCTCGAACAGCGGCCGGTACTGCGCCGCCTGGTAGATCGAGCCGTTGGCTACCGCGGGCTGGACGATCGCCTCGGGCCTGGCGTAGATCGGCGACGCGAGATCGACCGGCGGCCGCGGATTGAGCTGCTCGCAGCCGGAGAGCGCGGCGAGGACCGCGGCGCAGATGACCGCGCACGCAAGGGCGGTGGCGAAGCGCTTCATGGCCGATCCGTTCACAGCGACGCCAGCTTCTGCAGCATCTGGTCCGACGTCTGGATCGCCTTCGAGTTGAGCTCGTAGGCGCGCTGCGTCTGGATCATCTGCACGAGCTCCTCGACGACGTTGACGTTCGACGTCTCGACGAAGCCCTGCTGCACCGTGCCGAGGCCGTTCAGTCCGGCGACGCCGGTGTTGGGCGTGCCCGACGCCGCGGTCTCGGCGAACAGGTTCTGGCCCTTCGGCTCGAGGCCGGCCGGGTTGATGAAGTTGGCGAGCTGGATCTGTCCGACCGATTGCGGCAGCGCCTGGCCGGGCAGGACGACGGTGACGGTGCCGTCGGCACCGATCGTCACGCTCTGCGCGGTCGCCGGAATCGTGATCCCGGGCTGCACGGTGTAGCCGGCGTTGGTGACGAGCTGGCCGGTCGCCGAGACCTGGAACGAGCCGTCGCGCGTGTAGCCGGTCGTGCCGTCGGGCAGCTGGATCTGGAAGAAGCCGTTGCCGCGGATCGCGACGTCGAGCGGATTCGCGCTCTGCTGCAGGTTGCCCTGGCTGAAGTTGCGCGCGGTCGCGACCGCACGCGTGCCGAGCCCGAGCTGCAGGCCGGTCGGCAGCTCGGTCTGGTCGCTGCTCGCTGCGCCGGCCTGGCGCATGTTCTGGTACATCAGGTCTTCGAAGACCGCGTGCGAGCGCTTGTAGCCGTTCGTCGAGACATTGGCGAGGTTGTTCGAGATCGTGTCCAGCTGGGTCTGCTGGGCCTCCATCCCGGTCTTCGAAATCCACAGCGATCGCATCATGGCGCGGCTCCGGTCAATGCCGCCATCGTCGCTGCTGGACGCTCGCGGCAAGGGCCGGAAAAGGCCGGCGGAAGCCCGCTTTCTTGCCGCTGCGGCGCGCCGCGATGCGTGGCTCGGTTGCGGCGCGCAATCCGCGTCCATGCCGCACGCAGGCGCCGACGACGCGAAGGAGAAGTGGCGGCGCGCAACCGCGGCGCGCCGACCGCGATCAGCTGACCGACAGCAGCTGCGAGGCCGACTTGTCGTTGTTCTCTGCGGTGCTCAGCGAGCGCATCTGCGCCTCGAACTGGCGCGCCGCCGCGATCATCTGCACCATCGTCTCGACGGTGCTCACGTTCGAGCCCTCGAGCGCGCCGTCCTGCAGGCGGGCGTTGCCGTCGGCGGCGAGGTCGCCGTCGCCGCCGCGAAAGAGGCCGTCGCTGCCGCGCACGAGCGGCGCCTCCGGAGTGACGAGCTTCAGCTTGCCGACGGTCGAGCTGTGCCCTTGCGCATCGGTCGCGCTGACGGTGCCGTCGGCGGCGATCGCGACCTGCGAGTCGCGCGGCAGCTGGATCGGGCCGCCGTCGCCGAGCACCTGCAGGCCCGACGCGTTGACGAGCATGCCGTCGGCGTCGACGTCGAGCGAGCCGGCGCGCGTGTACGCCTCGGTGCCGTCCCTCGCCTGCACGGCGAGCCAGGCGCCGCCGCGCATCGCGACGTCGAGGTTGCGACCGGTCGCCGCGACCTGGCCCGGCGTCGCGTCGTAGCCGACCGTCGATTCGAGCGAGTAGACGCGCGTGCTCGCGCCGCTGCCTTCGACGGGCACCGCGCGAAACGCCGCGAGCTCGGCGCGAAAGCCCGACGTCGACGCGTTGGCGAGGTTGTTGGCGAGCGTCTCCTGGCGCTGCATCGTCGCCTTCGCGCCCGCCATCGCGAGATAGATCAGCCGGTCCATGGTCGAGGTCCTTCGCTTCGCTCAGGACTGCGTCGACGCTCTGCGAGCATCAGCGCAGGTTGACGATCGTCTGCAGGATCTGGTCCTGCGTCTTGATCGTCTGCGCATTCGCCTGGTAGACGCGCTGCGCCGTGATCATGTCGACGAGCTCGGCCGTGAGGTCGACGTTGGACTCCTCGACGGCGCCGGCCTGCAGCACGCCGAAGTGGGCGCTGCCCGCGGTGCCGACGAGCGGATCGCCGGAGGCGAACGTCGCCGCCCAGGCGTTGCCGCCGAGCGGCTGCAGGCCCTGCGGATTGCGAAAGCTCGCGAGCTCGATCTGCCCGGCCGCCTTCGTCTGCTGGTTCGAGTACTGCGCGTTGACGGTGCCGTCGGCGCCGATCGTCACGCCGATCAGCTGCCCTTGCGCGTAGCCGTCCTGCGACAGGTTGGTGACGCCGAACGCCGAGCCGTACTGCGTCGCCTGCGAGACGTCGAGCGCGATGCCGGTGATCGGCTGCGTCAGCGCGCCGTTCGCGTTCGCGACCGCGGGGACGTCGACCGAGACCGTTCCGACCGGCGCGGTCGGCGCGCCGCCGTTCGGCGGGAACGTGATCGTCGTCGTCGGCGCCGGGTTGCCGCCCGCGGTCGCGATCGGCGTGCCGTTCGCGGCGACGTAGACGTTCCACGTGTCGGCAGCCGACTTCTGGTAGTAGTACGTCAGCGTCACGCCCTCGCCGCGGACGTCGTAGACGGTCTGCGACGTCGCGTTGTTGTACGTGCTCGGGTCGGCGAAGTCGATCGGCGCGCCGGCCGCGGGCAGCGTCACCGCCGCGCGCGCGTCGAGGTTGAGCTGCATGCCGATCTTGGTCGTCACCGCCGGCGGGATGCCGCCGGTCGGCATCTGCAGCGGGCCGGCGGCGCCGGGGATGATCGTGCCCGTCGCGTCGGCCGGGTAGCCGATCAGCTTTTGCTGCTGGTCGTTGACGATGAAGCCGTTGCGGTCGAGCTTGAACTGGCCGTTGCGCGTGTAGTCGATCGCGCCGTTCTGGCTGACCTCGAAGAAGCCGTTGCCGTTGATCGCGACGTCGAGCGGGTTGTCGGTCGTCGTGATGTTGCCCTGCGTGAACTGCTGCGCGACGGCGGCGACGCTGACGCCGATGCCGACCTCGTTGGTCGCGCTGCCGAGCGCGTTCGCGTAGACGTCGGCGAACTCGGCGCGCGCCTCCTTGGCGCCGACGGTGCTCGCGTTGGCGATGTTGTTGCCGATCACCTCGAGGCTCTTGCTCGACGCGTTGAGCCCGGACAGACCTTGCTGGAAACCCATGGCGTGTTCTCTTTCGACGGATGAATCAGTTGAATGCCTTGATGGCGCTGTACGGCACCGTCCCCGAGTTCTCGAGCTCGAGGTTGAAGGTCGTTCCCGACGTGCTGATCGCGTCGACGCGGTCGCGCATCAGCGCGGTCGCCGGGGTCGAGACGCCGCCGGCCGTCGCGGTCACCAGGAACGTCAGCCCGCTCGATGCCGTCGCGCTTCCCGAGGGCCAGTCGAAGCTGTGCATGCCGGCGCCCTCGGCGCCGAGGTTGAGCGTCTGCACGACGGCGCCGCTCGGGCTCAGGATCTCGACCTTGACCGCGTCGGCGGGGTTGTCGAGCTGGAAGCCACCCTGGCCGACGCTGTTCGTCTCGTCGATGCTCAGCGTGTTGCCGGCGACGATGACGTCGCGGCCGACCAGCGACGCGCCCTGCATCGCCTGCAGCTGCACGAACTGCGACGACAGGCCCTGGACGGTGGTGTTGAGCTGGTCGATCCCGGTCACCGTGTTGATCTGCGCCATCTGGCTCGTGACCTCGGCGTTGTCCATCGGGTTGAGCGGGTCCTGGTTCTGCATCTGCGCGACGAGCAGCTTCAGGAACCGGTCCGACGTCACCGACGCGTCGCTCGCCGCGGACGGCGCGGGAGTCGAGGTGACGTTGACGTCGCTCGTCGTCGATGCGGGTGCGCTCACTGCCATCTTCGTTCTCCTGTTCAGCTCTGGCCGAGCTGGATCGTCTTGAGCAGAAGCGCCTTCGCGGTGTTCATCACCTCGAGGTTGTTCTGGTACGAGCGCGACGCCGAGATCATGTTGACCATCTCCTCGACCGCGTTGACGTTGCTGTACGTGACGAAGCCGTCGGCGTCGGCGCTCGGGTGCTTCGGGTCGTGGACGCGGCGGCCGGGAGTCTGGTCCTCGCTCACCGTGCTGACGCGGACCCCGGCAGCGGTGACGTCGTTCGGCGTCTGCCCCATCAGCTCGGTCTGGAACGTGACCTGGCGCGCCTTGTACGCCTGGCCGTTCGGGCCGGCGACGGTGTCGGCGTTGGCGAGGTTGGACGCGACGACGTTGAGCCGCTGGCTCTGCGCGCTCGCCGCGCTTCCGGAGATGTTGAAGATCGACAGCATTCCCATCTCAGCCCCCCACACGATCCCTATTGCCCGGTGATCGCCGACATCGTCGTGCGCACGTTGCTGTTGATGAAGCGCAGCGTCGCCTCGTACTTGATCGCGTTGTCGGCGAAGCTCGCGCGCTCGCGGTCCATGTCGACCGTGTTGCGGTCGAGGTTGGTCTGCGCCGGCGTCGCGTAGAGCAGCTCGGCGCCGACGCGGCCGCCGCCGAAGCCGGCGGCTCCGGCGCCGACGTGGCCGGCACTCGTCGCCGCGAGCGCGACCGCCCCGGGCAGGATGCCGGTCGCGGCGCGCAGCGTCTTCGCGAAGTCCATGTCGCGAGCGACATAGCCCGGCGTGTCGGCGTTGGCGATGTTGCTCGCGATCAGGCGCTGGCGCTCCGAGCGCAGCTGCAGCGCCTGGCCCTGGAAGTCGAGCACGTCGTTGAGTCGGTCGAGCATGGCTGGCTTTCATCGGTCGACACGGCCGGGCCGGATCGACGCGAAGGCATTGTCCGAACCGCCTCTGTCGATCGGTGGCGCGAATAGCGCCGCGTTTCCCGTCCTGTTCGCTTCCTGCTCGCGCGCGCGTCGCTTCTACAGTGGCGCCATGCTGCCGATCGCCCTGCTCGCACCGCTCGTCCGCTTCCGCCCGCGCCACCCGCGCACGCTCGCGTGGGCGCTGGCCGTCGTCGCGATCGCCCTGGCTGCGGCGGCGGCGACCGCGCGCGCCGACGAGCCGAGCGCGACGGTCGCGACCGGCGTGCTCGACGACGTCCGCAGCCTCGCGCTCGAGCAGGCGACGACCCAGACCGCGGCGACGCGAAGCGCGCGCATCGAGGTCGTCGTCGGTGCCCTCGATCCGCGCCTGCACCTCGCGCCGTGCGATCGCATCGAGCCGTTCCTGCCGCCGGGAATGCGCCTGTGGGGCAAGAGCCGGATCGGATTGCGCTGCAAGGAAGGCCGCACCAACTGGAGCGTGTACCTGCCGATCGTCGTCAAGGTCTGGGGCAAGGCGCTCGTCGTTCCCGCCGGCGCGGCGGCGAACAGCGTCGTCGCCGACGCCGACCTCGCCGAAGCCGAGGTCGACCTCGCCGAGGAATCGACTCCCGTGTTCGTCGACCGCAAGGCCGTCGTCGGCCGCACGCTCGCGCAGGCGCTCAAGCCCGGGCAGGCGATCCGCCAAGCGCACCTGAAGACGCGCCAATGGTTCGCGGTCGGCGAGACCGTCAAGGTCGTCGCCATCGGCGAAGGCTTCGCGCTCGAGAGCGTCGGCCAGGCGGTGACGAACGGCGTCGAAGGCCAACCGGCGCGCGTGCGCACCGAGGGCGGCCGCATCGTGACCGGCGTCGCGACCGGCGAACGCAGGCTGGAGCTGACCCTGTGAACACGGGGGTCGCGGCGCCCGGCAAGGTGCCAAATATCTCTAAAGTCACCGCCCGCCGGGCCGATAGTCCCTCCATCATGACGGTCCCGGCACCACCGGCGTCCATTGGAGAGCTGCATGAAGATCGGTCAACCCGCTGACAAGCCGCTGCCGACACCGGCCGTCGGCACGCCAGCCGCGCCTGCCGACAGCGCCAAGGCCGCCGCCCCGGGGCACGGCAGCGCAGCCGCCAACGTCGACGCCAGCGCCACGGTCGCGCTCTCGAGCACCGCATCGACGTTGCTGTCGACCGGCGGCGCCGGCGAGTTCGACGCCGACAAGGTCGCCCGCATCGGCGCCGCGATCGCCGACGGCAGCTTCAAGATCAACCCCGAGGCGATCGCCGACAAGCTGATCGGCAACGCCCAGGAGCTGCTCTCGAAGGTACGCGGCTGATGCCGGCGGACGCCGCAGCACACTCGCCCGAGCTCGAAGCGCGCCTCACGGCCGTCGAGACGGGCCTGACCGCACTCGGCAACGCGCTGCGGGCGCGCGACGCGGTGAGCATCGACCTGCACGCCGCCGAGCTGCACCGCGCGCTCGCGAGCGCGGTCAGCCACTTCTCCGACGCCGCGCGCAACGGTCCGCTGCCGCCGGCGCTGCGCAACCGCCTCGCCACGGCGAGCGGCCAGGTCGCAGCACAGCGCGAGTCGCTCGCGCGCGCGACCGCGGCGCTCGACCGCGCGATCGAAGTGCTGCTGCCGCGCGACGGCGTCGCGCTCTACTCGTCGGGCGGCGCGACCGACCGCGGCGTGTTCAAGGGCGGCGCGATCCAGGCCTGACGCGCCGCGCGCGCTACGGCGCGCAGTCCGACATCTCCTGCTCGACGACCCAGCGCTCGGCAGCGGCGCGGTCGGCCATCGTCTGTGCGGTCGACGCGCCCGCGTCGTAGAGGACGCGCCAACTGCCGTCGCGGCCATCGCGCAGCCACACCGTCTGGTAGAAGCCGACGCGCACGACCTCGGCGCCGCCTTGCGTGCGCTGCAGGATGTACGGTCCGCGCGAGATCGCGATCGTGGGCTCGCCGCCGATCTGGACGATGCCCGGTCGCCAGCGCAGTGCCACCGTCGTTCCGGCGACGATCGGCGCCCACGCGGCAGCGACGGCGTCACGGCCGCGATCCGCGCCGTCGTGGCCGGCATCGAAGATCGCGCCCGCGTGCAGGTGCTCGGCGAAGGCGCGCGCGTCGTGCTGCTCGACCGAGCGTGCGAAGCTCTGCTCGCGCCGCCACACCGCGCACTCGTCGGCGCTCGCCGGAACACGCCTGGATGCGAGCGGGAGAGGCGCGGCCGCGATCGGCGCGTCTTCGGCGAGCGCGACGCCGCAGGCGGCAGCGAGCACGAGCGGCGCTGCGCCGCCGCGCATCACAGCGCGCCGGTCCGCGACATGCCGAACGCCTTGACCATCCGCACGCTCGTCTCGCGCCCGCCGTAGTAGCCCGGCAGGAGCTGCGCCTGCGTGTAGCCGTGGCGACGGTAGAAGACGCGCGCGGCCTCGTTGCTCGCGCGCGCCTCGAGCGTGATGCGGCCGATGCCGGCGACCTCGGCGCAGCGCTCGAGCCACTCGACCATCGCGCTGCCGACGCCGAAGCGGCGGTGCACGGGCTGGACGGCGAGCAGCAGCAGGTGCGCTTCGTCGTCGCCGTATTTCATGATCGCGAAGCCGGCGCGGTCGGCGTCGCGCACGGCCACGATCGCGTTGGTGTCGCGGTGGCGCAGGCTCCTCAGGATGCGCTCGCGTGTCCAGCTCCAGCCGAGCCCCGCCTCGATGTAGTCGCGCGACATCTCGGCGATGACGAGCGCGTCGGCGCGCGTCGCGAAGCGGATCGAGGCGGCCGGCGAGGCGCTGCTCATGCGGCGCATTCTGCGGCAACCGCGCGGCCGTGTTCCCCGCCTTCCGGCTTGCCGCTCGATGCTGTATGCACGTACAGTCGACGACGTGCCCCGGCTCGTCGCCCATCTCGACATGGACGCGTTCTACGCGTCGGTCGAGCTGCTGCGCTATCCCGAGCTGCGCGGCCGTGCCGTCGTCATCGGCGGCGGCCGCGACCACCAGCCGCGCCGCCGCGCCGACGGCACGCACGACTTCCACGTCCTGCGCGACTACGTCGGCCGCGGCGTCGTCACGACGAGCACGTACGAGGCGAGAAAGCTCGGCGTGTTCTCGGCGATGGGGATGATGAAGTCGGCGGCGCTCGCGCCCGACGCGATCCTGCTGCCGGTCGACTTCGACGAATACCGCCGCTACTCGCGGCTCTTCAAGGCGGCGGTGCGCGAGATCGCGCCGGTCGTCGAGGACCGCGGAATCGACGAGATCTACATCGACCTCAGCGAGCTGCCCGGCGCGGCGAACGACGGCGGGCGCGCCGTCGGCGTCGCGCTGAAGGCGGCGGTGCGCGAGCGCACCGGCCTGACGTGCTCGATCGGCATCACGCCGAACAAGCTGCTCTCCAAGCTCGCGTCCGAGCTCGACAAGCCCGACGGCCTGACGCTCCTGACGCACGACGACATCCCGGCGCGCATCTGGCCGCTCGCCGCGCGCAAGGTCAACGGCATCGGCCCGAAGGCGGCGGCGAAGCTCGCAGCGCTCGGCATCGAAACCGTCGGCCAGCTCGCCGCGGCCGAGCCCGCGTTCCTGCGCCTGCACTTCGGCCAGGCGTTCGGCGCCTGGATGCACGAGGCGGCGCATGGCCGCGACGATCGTCCGGTCGTGACCCACAGCGAGCCGTAGTCGATCTGCCGCGAGACGACCTTCGACCGCGACCTGCACGCCGTGCGCGACCGCCTCGTCCTCGGCGCGATCTTCACCGAGCTGTGCGAGCAGCTCGCCGGCGATCTCGCGCGCAAGTCGTACGCGGCGAAGACGATCGGCATCAAGCTGCGCTTCGACGATTTCGCGATCGCGACGCGCGACCTCACGCTGCCCGGCCACACGCTCGACGCGCGCGAGATCCGCCGTGCCGCCGGCCAGTGCCTCAAGCGTGTCGACTTGACGCGGCGGCTGCGCCTGCTCGGCGTTCGCGCGAGCGCGCTCGCCCGCCTCGCCGACCTCGTCGCGCCACTCGCCTCGGCGGCGCCGCTTCCGGTCGTCGCGCGCGAGCCCGATCCGCACGTTCGCGAGCTGCCGCTGTTCGACGACGCGTCGTAGCATCGTCGCGTCGCGCCGCCGGCGCGCCTGCCGCCTGGCCCATGACCGTCATCACCTGCATCGAAGACCTGCGCGTGCTCGCCGAGCGGCGCGTGCCGCGCATGTTCTACGACTACGCCGATTCGGGCTCGTGGACCGAGAGCACGTACCGCGCCAACGAGAGCGACTTCCAGCGCATCAAGCTGCGCCAGCGCGTCGCCGTCGACATGGACAACCGCACGCTCGCGACGACGATGGCCGGCGTGCCGGTGCGCATGCCGGTCGCGCTCGCGCCGACCGGCCTCACCGGGATGCAGCATGCCGATGGCGAGATCCTCGCGGCGCGCGCCGCCGAGCGATTCGGCATCCCGTTCACCCTCAGCATGATGAGCATCTGCTCGATCGAGGACGTCGCCGCCAGCACCAAGGCGCCGTTCTGGTTCCAGCCGTACATGCTGCGCGACCGCGCCTTCATGGAACGGCTGTTCGAGCGCGCGAAGGCGGCCAAGTGCAGCGCGCTCGTCCTCACGCTCGACCTGCAGATCCTCGGCCAGCGCCACAAGGACCTGAAGAACGGCCTCACTGCGCCGCCGAAGCCGACCCTCGCGAACCTGCTCAACCTCGCGACCAAGCCGCGCTGGTGCTGGAACATGCTGCACACCAAGCGCCGCACGTTCGGCAACATCGTCGGCCACGCCGAGGGCGTCGAAGACCCGTCGTCGCTGTTCGAGTGGACGGCGCAACAGTTCGACCCGACGCTGTCGTGGAAGGACGTCGAGTGGGTGAAGAACCGCTGGGGCGGCCCGCTCGTGCTCAAGGGCATCCTCGACGTCGAGGACGCGCGCCTCGCCGCCGCGAGCGGCGCCGACGCGATCGTCGTCTCGAACCACGGCGGTCGACAGCTCGACGGCGCCCCGTCTTCGATCAGCGCGCTGCCGGCGATCGTCGATGCGGTGGGCTCCCGCATCGAGGTGTGGATGGACGGCGGCATCCGCAGCGGGCAGGACGTGCTCAAGGCCTGGGCGCTGGGCGGATGCCGCCGTCCATCCAGACCTCGATGCGCTCGCCGACGGCGTCGACGATCGCCGGCAGCGCCTCGATGGAGCTCGGCGCGCCATCGAGCTGGCGGCCGCCGTGGTTCGAGACGACGAGCGCGTCGGCCCCGCTGTGGGGGGCGAAGCGCGCGTCCTCGTGGGGAAGATGATGTTCATGGGGTTCGTGGTCGCGGTG
>JASLGD010000164.1 GCA_030150305.1 Caldimonas sp.
AGGTCGAGCAGGACCGCGTCGGGACGCAGCGCGTCTGCGCGCGTCAGCGCCTCGGGGCCGTCGTGCGCGACGTGCGTCTCGTGGCCGGCGAGCGCAAGCAGGAGCGCCAGGCTCTCGGCGCTGTCGCCGTTGTCGTCGACGACGAGCATGCGCTTGCGCGACGCCGCCGCCGCGTCGCCGCGATCCGGCTCGGCGACGCGCGCGACCGCGGGCGCCGCAGCGAGCGGCAAGGTGACGACGAACTCGCTGCCGTGCCCGAGCCCCGCGCTGCGCGCGACGACGGTGCCGCCGTGCATCTCGACGAGCCGGCGCACGAGCGTCAGGCCGACGCCGAGGCCGCCGTGCGCGCGCTCGAACGAATCGTCGACCTGCGAGAACATCTCGAAGACGCGGTCGAGGTCTTCGGCGGCGATGCCGATGCCGTTGTCGCGCACGGTCACGACCGCGGCGCCGTCGCGGACCTGCGCCTCGACCGCGACACTGCCTCCGTCGGGAGTGAACTTGCAGGCGTTGCCGATCAGGTTGCTGAACACCTGCGACAGGCGCGCGCGGTCGGCGTTGAGCCTGACCGCGACCGCCGGGACGCGGACGTCGACGTGCTGGCCGGCGCGCTCGGCGGCCGGCCGGCACGCTTCGACCGCGTGCGCGATCACCGCGGCGAGATCGGTCGGCTCGAGCCGCAGCGTCAGCTTGTCGAGGCTGATCCGGCTGACGTCGAGGAGATCGTCGACGAGGCGAACGAGATGGCCGAGCTGGCGCTCCATCACCGCGCCCGCGCGCTCGAACAGCTCGGCGTCGCCGCGGCTGCGCTGGACGATCGCGAGCGAGTTGCGCAGCGGCGCGAGCGGGTTGCGCAGCTCGTGCGCGAGCGTCGCCAGGAACTCGTCCTTGCGGCGGTCGGCCCGCTCGAGCGCCGCGACGGCGCGCTTGTGCTCGGTGATGTCGCCGACGACGCCGAGCATCCGCTCGCGGCCGTCCGCGGTGCGCATGACGCGGCCGCGCGAAGACATCCAGCGCTCCTCGCCGTCGGCGCGGACGATGCGGTACTCGTTCGCGAAGACGCCGGTCTCCCAGGCGCGCTCGATCGCCGTCTCGCGGCGCTCGCGATCCGCCGGGTGGACGAACTGCGTGAAGGTGTCGGGGCCGACCGGCTCGTCGCCGTCGACGCCGAACAGCCTTCGCGTCTGCGCGCTCCACGTCATCGTGCGGCTGTCGCGGTCCCACTCCCAGTCGCCGTAGCTCGCCGCCTCCATCGCAAGGCGGCGGCGCGTCTCCTGCTCGGCGAGCTGCTGGTCGAGGCGGCGCCGCTCGGTGACGTCGATCGCGTTCGTCACCAGCATGCGCCGGCCGGCGGCGTCGCGGCCGATCGGCGCGGTGACGAAGTGCCAGATCCGGGTCTCGCCGGCCCTGGTGAGGATCTCGCGCTCGCCGTTGTCGACCGCCGCCTCGAGCTCGAACAGCGACGCGATCAGCGCCGCCATGGCGTCGCCGCGCTCGCCGTATGCGCGCCGCGTCCACTCGGGGATCGTCGCCAGCTCGTCGGCGCTGTAGCCGCTGGTCTCGGTCCACGCGAAGTTGACCAGGAGGACCTCGCCGTCGTCGGCGTAGACCATGGTCGGGATCGCCATGTCGCTGACGACGCGCGAGAGCCGCTCCTGGGCCTGGCCGAGCGCGCGCTCGCTGGCCTTGCGCGCGCTGATGTCGCGAAAGACGAGCACGCAGCCGCGCATCTGCCCGTCGCCGTCGCGGATCGGCGCCGCGCTGTCGTCGATCGGCACCTCGCTGCCGTCCTTGCGGATCAGGATCGTGTGGTTGGCGAGGCCGACGACGGTGCCCTCGCGCAGCGCGCGCTCGACCGGGCTGACGACGCGAGCGCGGGTCTGCTCGTTGACGATGTCGAACACGGTGCCGAGCGGCGCGCCCGCGGCGTCGGCGCTGCTCCAGCCGGTCAGCGACTCGGCGACCGGGTTCAAGTTGACGACGCGGCCGTCGACGTCGGTCGTGATCACCGCATCGCCGATGCTCGCGAGCGTCGTGCGCAGCTGCTCGCGCTGGGCGACGATCAGCCGCTCGCCCTCGTCGCGGCTGCGCAGGTGGCGGACCAGCAGCACCGTGAAGCCCGCGAGCGCGACCGCCGCGGCGAGCGCCGAGAGCGCCTCGCCCGCGATCGCCGCCCGGTACGTCTGCCGCGCCGCGGCCTCGCGCTCGACGAGCTTCGTCGCCTCGTGCGCGGCCATCTCGGCCGCCGTCGCGCGCAGCGCCCGCATCTCGGCCTCGCCGGCGCCGAGCAGGATCACGTCGCGCGTCGCGTCGAAGCCGTTGCGGTCGCGCAGCGCGATCGTCATGTCGAGCTCGCCGAGCTTGGCGCCGACCTCGCGGCGGACGTCGGCCATCAGCCGGCGCTGCACCGGGTCGGCGTCGGTGAGCTTCTCGAGCGCGTCCATCTGGCGATGGATCGACGCCACCGCGGCGCGGTACGGCGCGAGGTACTCGCTGCGGCCGGTGATGACGTAGCCGCGCTGCCCGGTCTCGGCGTCGACCGCGAGCGCGAGCACGTTGTCGAGCGCGAGCAGGAGGTCGCTGCTGGCGACGACCTCGCGCGACTCGTCGCGCAGCTGCTGCGTGTGGTGGACCGACAGGACGAAGTTGGCCGCGATCAGCGCGATCCCGATGGCGACTGCCCCGAGCACGGCAGCGCCCACTCTCCTGACCATCGACGTCGTCTCCTTTGCGGGAGCCGTTGTCGCGCGCTCCGCGGGACGGATTCTCGCAGAGCAATCCCTAGAATCCACCGTTTGCCCACCCGATCGCGCGATGCCCCGCAAGCTCTTCGTCACGACCGCGCTGCCCTACGCCAACGCGCCGTTCCACATCGGCCACCTGATGGAGTACATCCAGGCCGACATCTGGGTGCGCTTCCAGCGCATGCGCGGCCACCAGGTGCACTTCGTCTGCGCCGACGACGCGCACGGCGCGCCGATCATGATCGCCGCCGACAAGGCCGGCAAGACGCCGGCGCAGTTCGTCGCCGAGATCGCGGCGACGAGGAAGCCCACGCTCGACGGCTTTCGCGTCTCGTTCGACAACTGGAGCTCGACCGACGCGCCCGAGAACCACGAGCTCGCGCGCGACATCTACCTGCAGCTGAGGAAGGAAGGCCTGATCGCGGTGAAGACCGTCGAGCAGTTCTTCGACCCCATCAAGGAGATGTTCCTGCCCGACCGCTACATCAAGGGCGAGTGCCCGGTGTGCGGCGCCGAGGACCAGTACGGCGACAGCTGCGAGAACTGCGGCTCGGTCTACGCAGCGACGGCGCTGAAGAACCCGACCTCGACGCTGACCGGAGTCGCGCCGGTGCTGCGCTCGAGCGAGCACTACTTCTTCCAGCTCTCGTCGCAGCGCTGCCTCGACTTCCTGAAGAAGTGGACGCGCTCGCCGGGGCGGCTGCAGCCCGAGGTGCTGAACAAGATCAGCGAGTGGTTCAAGGTCGACGAGCACGGCCACGGCGGCCTCGCCGACTGGGACATCAGCCGCGACGCGCCGTACTTCGGGATCGAGATCCCCGACGCGCCCGGCAAGTACTTCTACGTCTGGCTCGATGCGCCCGTCGGCTACCTCGCTTCGCTGAAGAACTACTTCGACAAGGGCGGCGCGAAGGCGAACGGCGAGCCGCGCAGCTTCGCCGAGTTCATGGCCGATCCCGAGGTCGAGCAGATTCACTTCATCGGCAAGGACATCGCCTACTTCCACACCCTGTTCTGGCCGGCGATGCTGAACTTCAGCCACCGCAAGGTGCCCGACCGCATCTACGTGCACGGCTGGATCACGGTCAGCGGCGAGAAGATGAGCAAGAGCCGCGGCACCGGCATCTCGCCGACGCGCTACCTCGACGTCGGCATGAACGCCGAGTGGCTGCGCTACTACATCGCCGCCAAGCTCAACGCGCACGTCGAGGACGTCGAGTTCAACCCCGACGACTTCGTCGCCCGCGTCAACAGCGACCTGGTCGGCAAGTACGTCAACATCGCGAGCCGCGCGGCGGGGTTCCTGAACAAGCAGTTCGGCGGCGAGATCCGGATCCACGGCGATCCGGCCGCGATGATCGAGAGCGCGGCAGCGAGCGCGGCTGCGGTCGAGCAGAGCTACGAGGCGCGCGAGTCGGGCAAGGCGATGCGCGACATCATGGCGATCGCCGACCGCATCAACGCCGAGTTCGACGAGAAGCAGCCCTGGCTCCTCGTCAAGGACCCGGCGCGTCGCGACGAGCTGCAGGACGTCTGCTCGCGCGCGCTGTTCGGCTTCAAGCTGCTCTCGGTCCTGCTCGCGCCGGTGCTGCCCGGCACCGCCGGCCGCGTCGCCCGCGAGCTGTTCGGCATGGACCGCGACTTTCGCTGGTCCGACGCGACCGTCGTTCCCGAACGGATCGCGGCGTACCGCCACCTCTTGCAGCGCGTCGAGGACAAGCAGCTCGACGCGCTGTTCGAGAGCGCGGCCGAGCCGGCCGCCAAGCCGGCCGAGACGGCGATCGCGCTGCCGCTGCCGGGCGGCGAGCCGATCGCGCGCGAGATCGGGATCGACGACTTCGCCAAGGTCGACCTGCGCGTCGCGCGCATCGTCGCCGCCGAGAAGGTCGCCGGCTCGACCAAGCTGCTCAAGCTCACGCTCGACGTCGGCGAGACGCGCACGCGCACCGTCTTCAGCGGCATCCAGTCGGCGTACGCGCCCGAGCAGCTCGTCGGCAGGCTCACCGTCGTCGTCGCCAACCTGGCGCCGCGCAAGATGAAGTTCGGCGTCAGCGAGGGCATGGTGCTGGCGGCGTCGCACGCCGACGGGAAGGCGCACCCCGGGCTCTTCCTGCTCGACCCGCACGCCGGCGCGGTGCCGGGGCTGCGGGTGCGCTGAGGCGGCGAGCGATGGCCGCGACCGAGCTGATCGATCCGGCCGACGTCGTGCGCACGTTCGACGACGCGAGCTGGGCCGACGACGGCCCGACGCGCGCCGTCGAGCAGGTTGTCGAGTCGGGCCACGTGCTCGCGTTCCCGCGCCTCGCGTTCGCGCTCGCCGACGGCGAGCGCCGCTTCCTCGACCCGCGCTGGGCCGATCCGAAGGCGAAGAACGTTTCGCTGCGCTGGCCGGCCGGCGAGCTGCGCGGCGCCGTCGGCGACGCCGCCGACCTGCACGCGCTGCGCGCGATGGTCGTCCGCTTCGCCGAGCAGAGCGAGGCGCTCGCGCTGCGCCTCTTCCCGCACTACCGCGGGCATCTGCGGCGCGGCAACACGTCGTTCCGGCCGACCGACGTCACGACGCGCATCCGCAGCTGGCGCCAGGACGACACGCGTCTGCACGTCGACGCGTTCCCGTCGAATCCGATGCGCGGCACGCGGTTGCTGCGCGTCTTCTCGAACGTCAATCCGAACGGCGAGCCGCGCCGCTGGCGCGTCGGCGAGCCGTTCGAGGCGCACGCGCGCCGCTACCTCGATTCGATCGACAGGCCGGTGCCGGGCTCGGCGTGGCTGCTCGCGACGCTCGGCATCACCAAGCGGCGGCGCAGCGAGTACGACCACTGGATGCTGCGGCTGCACGACCGCGCCAAGGCCGACGCCGAGTTCCAGCGCTCGAGCCCGCAGGCGCGCGTCGACTTCGCGCCGGGAACGACGTGGGTCTGCTACAGCGACCAGGTGCTGCACGCCGCGATGGGCGGCCAGCACATGCTCGAGCAGACGTTCATGATCGACACCGCGGATCTCGCCGAGCCGGCGCGCGCACCGCTCGCCGTGCTCGAGCGACTGACCGGCCGCCGGCTGCTCGCGTGAGCGGGCTCGAGCCAAGCGCGCCGGCCGCCGCCACTGCAGCGGAGAGCGTCCTCAGGCGTCTGCAGCGCGAGATCGCGCCGCGCCTGCACCGCTTCCGGCCGCGCCTGCTCGACGACCTCGCCGGCTACGACGGCCGTCGCTTCGCCGCCGACCTCGGCGCC